>JACQGD010000027.1:4080-18013 GCA_016199685.1 Candidatus Saccharimonadota bacterium | reverse complement strand
TCCGGGCATCCATGCCTATGGGCTTAATTTTGTCGAGCATGCCGGCCAGATTCCCCGTAATAGATCTGGTTGGAAATATTACTTTGATGATAAACATCAGCCCTTCAACATTCGCTTGAGCCTTCTTGCGAAGCTCGTTCTCGAGGCATCAGGTGATGCTTCGATACGTCGCGTTGAAGCTATATACGATAACCTCTATATTGACGAGGTTCAAGATCTTACAGGCAATGATCTTGAGATCCTTGAAAAACTTATGCGCTCTTCAATAAATGTATTTATTACAGGTGACGTTAGGCAATCAGTGCTCGCAACTTCTCGCTCAGATCGCCTTAATGCAGCCTATCGTGGAGTTCATCTAGTTGATTGGTTCAGGGAGCGAGAGGCAGATTGCATATGCGAGCTTACCTTCGCCGAAACCTCGCAACGATTCAACCATACTATTGCTCGCTTCTCTGATCTTATTCATGATCCCGTACTCGGTTTGCCTGCAACCACAGGCTCTTTCGTAGAGACCAGTGAACACGATGGCCTATTTCTCGTAGATGACGACCATATCGAAGAATACGCTCGGCAATGGAAGCCAACCCTACTTCGTGTAATGACCAGTAATCGAAATCTACCTGATTTAGAGGTCATTAACTTCGGCGTATCCAAAGGTATCACGCGTGATCGCGTAGTAATCCTGACTACAGACCCTATTCGTAAGTGGCTAGCAAGCAAAACTCTTTTAGCAGATAAATCAGCTTCAGGCTTTTATGTTGCGTCAACAAGAGCTCGATACAGTGTTGCGTTGGTAGTGCCTAAAGCCGATAGGCTATATTCGCGCCTTCATGACGATTTCAACGGAATAATACAACTATGGTCGCCTAATGAATGACGCCGCTAGCGACCCACCACTCACATCAGCTCCGCTCGACGGCGAACCGTTCGTTATCCATTCAATAAACGCATACACCAACGTATTGATTGAAGTCATTACTGAAACCCAAGACTTATCGGACGACGACATTCATAAGCTCCTTCGTACTATGCACAAACATGTGGTGAGTACTCTACTGACAAAAGGCGTAGATTATAATGACCTTAGCACGGCGCTTACGCCACGCTCCAATAAACATGAAATTGCATATGTATTTGACTCATCGCAGTCGACAAGTCCATACTACGGAAACGAATTCTCGGAAGTCTGGCTGTCTGCCCTCCGTTCGGCTGGCGGCCCGACCCGAACTGCGATTTTAGAGGGTGATGTCATTGGACTACCACCAAAGTTTGTATGGAAGATCCTGGACGAGCAACTTGTCAGACCATTAGATCAAGAGACCCCGCGCCTCTCACCCGAGCAATACTTCGTCGTTTATTTCACAAACATTTCTGATAGCCATCTAAGTAAAATCGACCTCGCGATGAGACGCTTGTCCCCCGCCTACCTTGGGTATATTAGCTGTTCCGGCTCTATATTATTCAAAACCGGCCTACCGTTAGTTCAAGTTGCTCTTCGCATTGATAACAAAATAATCACCACGGAAGACGAGGATGGCAACACAAATCCACAGGGTTACGCGTTTGATAAATTTGGATTCAACGTCATTGGAGTCAATGAAGACCTTTACGACACATTGCTAGACTTCAAGATCGACATGGGTGTCCCTGGCTGGAGTGAATCAGATGGCGCAATGGCACTTGGTGCTTTATCGGGCATAATGCGCAACATCGCAAGCATGACTCTCGCGATAGACGATACTCGTTTTGAGTACCTAAAAAGCGAGGAGCCTGGGTACGGCCACGGCACTTCAATACGCAAGGCAGGGCTAGGAAAGCTCAGTAAGGACGAGTTGGCGGGAGCTATCAAGACCGAGCTAAACAAAAGCCTCCTCTATAACCTAAGGTCTGTCACCGGCAGTAAGACCGTTGATAACGAACGGATTGCCGCACCCGAGAACAATGCACTTTTATTTAGCGTCCAAGTAGAATTCCCCGATAACAAAGGGTTAAAGCAACGCTATCAAGTGGGTGTAAAGTACCATAAAGACGAACATCGAGGTGAAGTCACAACCATGTTTGGCTAAGAGGTCAAAGGCAGATTCATGACTAAAATTAAAGGTTTTCGTACGGTCTCGGAACACGGTCTCAACTATTCACGCTGAGGTATTATAGAGCTATACGGTCAGTCCATTTTTCAACATATTTAACAGGGGTAAAAATACAAAAAAGACCGGTCTTAGGAACACGGTCTTAATGTTGTAATAATCACTTGGCTCCGGCAGCTGGGCTCGAACCAGCGACCTAATCGTTAACAGCGATCCGCTCTACCACTGAGCTATGCCGGAGTACGAGAGTTAGTATAGCCGATTCTGACCCCGTTCGTCAAGAGGTGGTCTAGCGAGCGTCTTTTGGAATTTTAACTTGCTTAAACGCCTCGATTTTCTTGGTTAGTTCCGCTATCTTATCCCAGCTGGAACCTTCCGATATAACCGTAAGAACGTACACGCCTTTATTTGAATAAATAACCGCAGAGTCATTAAGCATTGTCTCATTTTCACCCGTCACATGCGCGACACTACTGCCTGCAGAAGTAATTCCCGCAGCAATTCCATCATTTGAGCGATTTGCGCGAGTCATAGTCAGCAACGATGCGCCACCTTCGACGCGAGCAATCTGGTTTTTCGCAAAACCTACCATTACATTATGAAGATCATTTGCCGAAGTGACGCCACCCTTATTTGCAAACACCGTATTTTTAAGACCGAGCTCGGTGCCACGCTGCGTGACAGTATTAAATCCGAGTCGAGTATAAAATCCAGTTCGACACTGTTCATCACCACGCTCATACATGTCTTTGAGACACTTCTCGACGTTGCGACTACCGGCGATCTGTTCGACTGGACGGAGCGCGCCAGAGTATCGCTCCATGGTAACCGCATAGCCTAAGTAAATACTTTCTACGCCCGCTGACGTAAATCGCGTGTCACCATTATATGTCGCACTTCGTGGATACGTCACACCCGATACTTCTGTAATAGAAAGGCCGTATTTCCCAGGATTGTCTTGTGCGAATTGACTCAAGAGTGCGCTGTAGCCAACACTTGTCGGCGTGTAACTACGAGTATAGATCACGGTTGGACCAACTGCATGCGTCACTGCGACTGCTTGATTTACTTTCGCATTGATATAGTCTGTGACAGAGGCCGTGATCCGAGCCATATCGAGTTCTTGGCCACCCGCGCCGTTCACACGAGATGTTTCGGTGAAATCAAGCGTCGACACTTTACTAACGCCAGCCTTCTTGACGACTTTTGAAGCAATCCCGTCGTTGAGATATGTCGACATGCGATCGCCATTTACAGTGAATGCTAGTTTTGCTGTCTGGTTTGCCGTATCGATACTTGCCTCGGGTACGTCGCTCTTGAAATCAAGCCATCCCAAAACGATGCGCCCCGGGACTGATTCGCTATTTGATCCTAGAGAAATTGGCATAGGATCTTTCATGCGCTTATTGAGCGTATCGGCTAATTCACGAGCTTTATCGTCATCAACTGCCGCTGGCGTCTCGGTACTATCGATACGAAGTTCCGTTGCGCTTGCTCCTGAGACAGGTTTTGCTTCGGCGAGCACTCTCTGGAACTCGGTAATGTCACACTCACCACCGGCAATCGAGGGGACGACTTGGAGCTGACTATCAATAAGTTTCAGAGTAGCGTCTTTTGCAGGAATCGTACATGTATCACCTACTTTTCCCTCTGTGTATGACTGAATCTTCTCTTTGTCGTAGGCGTATTCGAGCGCACCTGGCTTTATGAGTGAATTTGCCCAAAAAATCGAAGTAGGGATGAGCTTGAGATAGAACGGATAGTTCATTTGAGCAACACGGTCATTGTTGACGACGCTAATTCCCATATCTTTTAATTTTGACTTCATGAAAGCGGCGTCGTTCTTACCAAAATAAATACTCACCTCAACTTCACCATAAAGTTTATTAAGTTTTTCGGCAGCTTCGTCTTTTCGCATACCGCCCACTGCAGCACCGTCGATCTGTGCGCCTGGCAGTAATCGCGTATTTGGATACACGATTTGGAAAATCACAAATCCAAGCAGAATAATGCCGGTAATAATAAGTAAGGTCAGTCGCCAGTGCTGCTTCATCCAATCATTAAAAAGAAGGGAAAGCGGGCCACGAGAACCCGGCAGCTTCTTTGGCGCCGCCATAGGTTGTGGCACGACCTGGTAGTCGTACGAAGGCTGCTGCGGAGGTTGCGGCGCCTGTGGTTGAGCTGGCTGCCCAAATTGCGGCTGTTGCACATAGGGTTGTTGAGGATATTGCTGAGCCGGTTGTTGCTGCTGTGGTTGCTCCTGGTACTGTGGTGACGGACCCCAACCTTGATTTGGCTGTGGCGGCTGCTGCGGAGGTTGCGGCTGATTTGGATCGTTTGGATACATTATTGTCTTTATTCTACACGCCGCTTATGCTTTTGTCACTCTCGTTAACGGCTACGAAGTGCTTCGATTTGGCGAGTAAGGTCGGCAATCGTCGCCCAACTACTTCCACTCGTCATAATACTCAGAACTATTGGACCATTTGCCGTATAGATAATTGCAGCATCATGCAGGTACGCATCGAGAAATCCAACCTTGTCGGCCACCATTCCACTTGCACCGGCAGGAATTCCTTGTCGGTAAATATTGCGCTTCATCGCATCAAGCAAGCGAGTTCTGCTCGCACTCGAAACAAGCTGTCCCGACTCAAGACTTGCATTGAAAGTCGAGAGGTCCCCTGCCGTGGTCAGTGGCTCACTTCCCATGAATGACGACCCAGTTAATCCTGCGGCTTTGAGCTCGTCAGTTAACTGACGAAAACCAATCTTAGCAAGCAGTGCCTCTCCGCATGGATTATCTGATTTAACAATCATGTCGTCAAAACATTTCTCAAGTGAACGACCTCCCTGAATCTGATCACTCCATTTCCATGTTCCCGATTCGACACGCTTTAATGTACCGTATGCAACGAATAATTTATATGTACTCGCCGTCCGAAATTGCAACGTATCTTGGAATGAAGCTCGGCGGCGCTGCCCAGAGAGTTCGATAAGTGATATTCCGAAGGTTCCGGGGTGCGATTCGGCGTATTGCTTTAAAAGAGCAGATAGTCCAGTATCTGTCGGACTATACGAACGAGTATATTCAATACGCGGCGCGACTAGCTTTGTAGCAACGCGAGGTGTGTCTCCACCATTTGTAAGGAAAGAACTGAGCGCTGCCAGTGTCGCAGCGGTATCGATAGTTTGCCCCGAAGCACCATCGACACGCGAAATTTCGGTAAAATCTTGTGTTGTCACTTTACTCACGCCCGCAGCCTTCGACACCTTTGGAGTAAGTTGCTCAGCGAAATAAGTAGTCGACCTTTCTGGACTTATTTTTACAAGGATATCTTTATCGGGGGTTTCAAACGTCAGCCATGACAGTAATTGTTCACGAGGAATCGTGACGCTTTCTGTACCAGCGGAGATCATGACACCTTTTTCTATTCGCTTTATTACTCGTTGTTGCAATTCTTTTGCTTTCGAATCATCAATCACGGGCGCTCGTTCGTTCACTGGGACGTTGACACGCGTTTGCTTTCCTAAGATAGGCGAAACTTCTTTGAGTTTCTTACTCACATCTTCCAGCTTACACGTTCCACCCTTTTCTGAGTTGATAACTATAATCTTCGATTCTTTTACGGCTAGCGAAGCGTTCTTTGGCGCGACGTCACACGACTGGCCGAGCTCTTTGACCATGTATTCTTGTAGTTTAGTATTGTTATGTGTATACTTTGGCAGTTGCGCCGAACGAGTGGTATGCGCCCAAAAGATTGAAGTAGGGATGATTCGTAGCCATAGAGGATACTCAAGCGCTTCAACACGCTCGGCGTTGTTGATCGTAAGGCCAATATCTGCCGGTTTTAGTGTACGATATGGACTATTTGAGCTTCCAAAATACAATGCAATTGGCTGCTTTTTATAATCCGCATTGAGTGATTCGGTAACACGAGATCGTTCCTGCGCCCCTATGTCTCTTCCGTCTATACTACTAAACGGAACGGTCATGCCACTCGGATAAAGAAGTTGAACAAGTAGGAGTATTGCGCTCAATCCTCCTCCACCCCATAGCAGCACGCGTCGCTTGTGTTGACGAGCCCACTGCATGATCTCGTTCAGCTTGTGACGTATCATTACCTCTTATTATATCATTGTGTCGTGTCGGACAATTCGACACCGAGGATATCCATGGCCTGTCGCAGAATATGCGCCTGTTCCTCGGTTACCGTTTCTTGTTTCAAGCGCTTACTTACGGTATCTTTTAGCCATATTTCATGCTCTGAAGGCTTTTCATTTTGAGTGCCAAATCCAAGTACTTCGATTGATCGCGCTGAATTGTCTCTTTTTCGTAAAAAACCTGCAGCGATGAGACCATCGACATGAACTGCAACGGTAGACACAGATTTATATCCAAGGCCGCGCATAATTTCACGATAACTCGGTCCATAATTATTACCCTTAATAAATGTGTCGATAAATGCGAGAAGCTCGCGCTGTTTTTTAGTTGCTCGTGCGTTTTTTTCCATATGTTCCTTTCGCTGCCGCTACTGCAAGTCCTGCAAGCCCCCACCATACAATTGAGACTGTGTCATCCACCCATACCGGGAGAAGCAACCCAATGATCGCCAAGCCGACGCCACTTGCAAACATACCAAGCGCCAGCCAATCTTCACGTCGTTGCCATAATGCACGCATAATCAAACTAAATAATCCTAGAAATGTAAGGAGTCCGGTCCAACCAGTTTCGTGGGCGATAAACAAATACTGATTTTCGATAACAAGCGGAGCGTCTGATCGTAGTGACGCCGAACCGGTACTTCCGATTCCGCCACCGAGCGGCTGCCGAATCATACGATTCGTTCCATCTTGCAGCGAATCAATATGGCCATCATTCGACTTTTCAGCACTGCCACCTGCAGGATTTTCATGTAGTACTATATTTGAAACGAACGCAGTGTCCCGTGCCGCAACAATACCTCCGATGAGTCCGAAGATAACGATAAAACTGCTAATCCATACAGGTCGAGATATTTGCTTAAACGAAGACAGGACAGTGGCAAGTACAGCCATAAACACTCCCGCTACAACTGCACTCCTTGAGTAACTTGCCCACAGTGCCGAGACACTTCCAAGCATAAATACTCCCGCCCCTACCTTCGCCTTGTTTGAAAGCGTACGTCGATGCTGCACGACATACGCCACAGTGAGCGCCAGTGCCATACCGGCATACGCACCAAGCGGGTTTGGTCCGCGAAGGGTGCTGTTGATACGAACGTATGCATCATTAAGGTCAACTGTGAGAAACGGCGCTATCGTTTGCCGGCTATAGCCAATATTCGCCAAAATAGCATCTGGAAGAATGAGTACTTGAAGCGCGGCAAATCCAATGATAATGACGCCGCCGAGTAACGCCGCTCTCAATAGCCACTTTCTTGCCTCGCTGCGTGCAATATACTTCGCCGTCACATACACCAAGATAAAATAGAGTACGTATCGTAGATCAATAAGAATACCGACGCCAGCTGCCAAAAATCCTTGCGACATCCAACCAAGCAATGCGACATGAATACCAGCGTAGATTGCCGCAATTCTCACAAACCAATCACGCCATACTTCTTTCCAGCTACTCTGAACTGAGACAACGATAATAACTAGTACAAGACAAACCCCCATAAGGATTTCTTTCCAGGATTTTATCACTTCATCAAGTGAGGGGAAAAGTGTTCCGAGCCATATCGTTACCGGCGCATGAATAGTAATACCAACCAATATAATGACTTCTATGAGAATGATGATTTTGCCGAGTAAACGGGTATTCATAGCTGTATTATACCTGGGTTTAGGCTAGAGCGAGCTGTTTGAAGTCCAGATCATGTCCATTCCATAGACGAAAAATGCGAACACGAAAAGAATAACGACGAGAAGCGACACAATAAGCCACTGCATGCGCTGCGTAAGGGCTTGAGGTTGGTTTTTTGTTTTAGTTGGTTTCTTCATAGATACATAATACCATAAGCATGACTCTATGCAGTAGGAAGATGCCACTTTTTAAGAGACGAGTGGTATAATAATCACACAAATGCCAACCAAAAACACCAAGTTCTATAGCCTCATTCTTGTCATAGCAGACACGCTCGTTCTCCTCGCTGCATTCTCCCTCGCCTATATCGTACGCGTCCAATACGATGACAGGCCACTTCTCAATAATGTCTACGCCCAGGATTATTTCACTGCATTCCTTACGATCGTGCCATTTTGGATACTCATATTTGCCCTTATTGGCCTCTACAACAGTAGTACATACAATCGTCGACTCGTTGAATGGGGCAAAATCGCTATCGGTGCTTTTATCGGCATACTCCTCGTAATTGGATGGGAATATGTGAGCGAAAAGAATATCTTTCCAGCTCGCCTTGTCGCTGCGTATTCTTTTGGGATCTCGTTCTTACTGATCGTTTTTGAACGCGAACTACTTCGTCTTACCCGTGGTATCCTTTTCAGATTTGGACAAGGTATTCAGCGAGTACTTGTCGTCGGTAACAGCTCAGCAACAAGCGATATTGCCTCTAACCTCTCGCACTTTATACTTGTCCTCTCTCCTGTATTTGCAGTGCTTATCATCATGCAAAAGATCTTCAATCCAGGGCCAGTTTTTTATGTCAGCAAACGCCTCAGTCAATTCTCTAAACCAGTAAAACTTATTAAGTTTCGGAGTATGAATGCAAAGTATGGCAAGAAAGACGCCGCCGAAGAATTTATGGAACTTGGGCGTGAAGATCTCGCAGCGGAATACCGCGTAAATCACAAGGTCACCCACGATCCTCGAATTACAAAATTTGGACAATTCCTCCGCGTCACCTCGCTCGATGAACTCCCTCAGCTCTTCAATGTCATTAGTGGCGAACTCAGCCTTGTTGGACCGCGCCCAATCCTGCCTCAAGAGGCTAAGTTCTCTCGTAGCCGCACCGCCTTACTCCATAGCGTCAAATCAGGCGTAACGGGACTTTGGCAAGTATCTGGTAGAAGCAATCTCTCATTTGAAGAACGTATCGAGCTCGAATTATTTTATGCACAAAACTGGTCGTTTTGGCTCGATATAAAGATTCTCTTCAAAACAATTGCTGTTGTATTTCGTAAACGTGGAGCCAAATAAATGCCAGCCCCAAAGATCGCAATTGTCGCAGATTGGCTTACAAATATGGGTGGTGCAGAAAATGTCGTCCTGGCACTCCATGAGGCCTTTCCGGATGCGCCAATTTATACAAGTACCTATGTGCCTGAAAACATGCCGGCATTTAAGGGTCTCGACATACGTACAACGAAGTTACAAAATCTCCCAGGACCTTTAAAAAAATTCCACAAATTCTTTCCGATGCAACGAGTACGTGCATTCCAAGAGCTTGATCTTTCAGAGTTCGATATTATCATCTCAAGTTCAAGCGCTGAAGCGAAACAAGTTCGAAAATCTCGCCCAGACCAAATTCACATATGCTACTGCCATACACCGATTCGTTACTTCTGGTCACACTATAATGAGTACAAAAAAGATCCTGGCTTTGGAAAACTTAACTGGCTCGTTCGACTTGCCATGCCCTTCGTTGTACCTCCATTAAAAAAAGCCGACTACAAGGCGGCGCAAAATGTTGATCTCTTTGTGGCAAATTCAACCGAAGTCCAAAAACGCATTAAGCAGTATTACAATAAGTCCTCGACAATCGTCTATCCTCCGGTCAGTGTTTCGAGATTTTCACCTGCAAGAGTGAGGAGTGATTACTACGTCGCAGTTGGTCGTCAAGTTCCTTACAAGCGAATTGATCTTGCCGTCGCAGCAGCAACAGAGCTTGCAGTCCCCCTCAAAGTATTTGGAAACGGAAGTGAACATACGCGACTTGTCGAAATGGCTGGTCCAACAGTTGAATTTTTCACCGATCGCTTTGGTGATGCCTCGGACGAAGCGGTTACAAATGCACTAAACAGCGCTAAGGGATTTATCTTTCCCTCAGAAGAAGACTTCGGTATCGTCCAAATAGAGGCACTCGCAGCAGGAGCCCCTATTATATCGTACGGTCGAGGTGGAACGCTTGATATCGTGCAAAATGGTGTGAGCGGAATACTCTTTGACAAGCAAGATGTCAAGTCGGTCGTTGGAGCAATCAAGGAAGCCGAAGGACAATCATTCATACCCGCAACATTGCAACGTAAGGCAAAGCGTTTTGAAAAGAGCTTGTTTATTACGCAAATGCGTAAAATTGTGAGCGATCAATATACTCGCTAGATATCAAGTTTGATTGTCGTCGAATTGTTCGACTTAATATAACTTCGTTCAAATGCGTTCAACTGGTTCGTTTGCTTACTCATTTCAGGTTCCTCCTACGATGCCCGTGCAGAAAACACGGTTGCGATTGAGTCATGTAAATATTGTGAAAACGTACGTCGATCAGAAGTCTCTTTTATAACAATTTCTGGCTGATGTCGTAGTTCAGGGAAAATTTCCATTTTATCCGCCATAAATGTATCAATTCGTTGTTGTAGTTGCTTATTAGTCATTGTTTTCATATTAATTCTCACTTCTTTTATTAGTTAGTGAGCCGTCGTGGTGTACTTATAACTATAGCGACAAGTGTGGTACAAAAATGTAAAGCCTTTTACCACATAAGCGTAATAATTGTTACATTTCTATTGTCGTTTAATTCGCATTTCATACAATCTCCTTGGAGATGCAGTGGGCCAATGAAGCAAGAGCGATCGCGCTCCTCGAGAAATTCTCGTTCTCGACCCTTTCCAGTCTTTCAGTGGTCTTCCTGAAATACCAACTTGTAATTTGCGGTCATATCGAATCGAACCGAATGAAAGGATATGGTAACTTAAATCGATATCATCGTGTATATCAGTATGTGTTGAGTGAACAGACAACCGAACGCGCATCCATACTGATCGTTTCAATGCAAAATTAGATCCGAAAAGCGGTGTGTTCGCCATCGCACTTCCCACAAGAAGAAAATATGCGTACATGTAATAGAAACTAGCAAAAAAGCGAAGCGGCTGCGGTGTGTCATAAAATACTCCAGGCCCTGTCACTGCAAACTGGTCTTTGTTTTCCTCAAATGATGCACGTATCTTTTCAAGCCAGTCTTGAGGAGCAATCGTATCCGCATCGCAACGAACAATGATATCGCCTGTCGCACTATCATATCCTCGTGCAGCTGCTGGCCATATTCCTTGAATTGTTTCACTGACAACTGTCGCATTAAACGCTTTTGCAATTGCGACAGAATTATCCGTACAGTTGTTGTCTACAACAATAATCTCGTAGGGCTGAACGGTTTGCGCTGCAATGGCCTGCAAACACGGCTTGAGATACCGTGCGTCATTATAGACCGGTATAACGACTGATAATTTCATTGTGTAGCTAACTTGCTCATGTAGTATTCGTCTATAGTACTATAGTTCATCCCTCCGAGGGTACATATCTATCAACTATATTAACGAACATGTCGTACTATCTGAAGCTAAACTATTATCAAAATAGCCCTTGTTCATGTATAGTACAGATATTCTCCTATGTCTCAACGATTAAAAGTAATCTTAACATCAGATTTTGCAGTGGCATTTATTGTTGCTATTATTTGGCAGTTACTTTTAACCACTACTGCTATCTTATTGACTCCCGACACTTCGGGTACACTCAGCCATATGATGCGCTGGGATGGAAATTGGTACCAATTAATCATTAATGACCGCTATGCTTCAAATGCAGCATCACCTGCTTTTTTTCCGCTATTTCCGTTTACTGTAGGATTTTTACATGAATTAACCTTCCAGGCGATATCTCATCAAGCCTTGGCGCTTCTTCTCAATACTATAAGCCTCGGCTTTGGCCTCGCCGCACTTCTTGTCATTACTCGTCATTTCGTCACGACAAAACTTCGATATCTCAGTCTGTTGTTTTTCCTCGCTGCTCCGGCTGCCTTTTTCATGAGTATTTTTTATAGTGAGGCATTGTTTGTTGCAATTGCGTTCTGGGCATACGCCTTTGCCTTACAAAAACGTTGGCTACTCGTAGGTATACTCCTTGCCTTTCTCACCGCAGCTCGTCTACCCGCGCTCCTCTTTATCGGGTTATGTGGACTTGAATATTTACGCTCGTACAACTGGAGTATAAAAAAATCATTCAACAAAAATCTAGCGTACTTTCTCTTAGCGCCACTTGGGTTCATCAGTTATGGTCTTTACTTACTTCAGTTACGAGGAAACTTTTTGGGAATGTTTGCTGCGTATAAAGCAACGACCGATTGGGCGTATCAGCAATTCAATCCAGATATACTCATAACTATCGGGCGAGCTGCCTACCAAACCGCTCGAGCAATCGCTGGCAAACGTGAATTTGATAACGATATGCTAATCAACCACGCTATCCCACTATTTTGTCTTGCTCTGCTGCTTGTGAGTTCATTGTATCTGCTCATCAAGGTCAGAGGAAAAGGCACTCCTCTTGGTATTTTTGGACTCGTATCGATCGTTTTCTTTACAATAAACAACAACCTAGTGTCGGTCCATCGCTACACGCTTCCATGTATCACAATTTACATTGCACTCGTTCTTGCAATGAAACACTATAAACGGCTCAATGTTCTGTTTTTGTCGTTAGCAGCTATTATGGCCGCTATACAAATCGTTCTTTTCTTAACACTCCATACAACCACGCAGTTCGTAGGATAGAGCGAGAGCTTTCGAGCTGGTATACTTAACTATATGAATATACTCGTCACCGGTGGAGCTGGCTACATAGGAACGCATACTATCGTTGCGCTCATAAGCAACGGTCATTCAGTTGTCGTAATTGACAATCTTATAAACAGTAGCCGCGAATCTTTGAGAAGAGTCGAGGAAATCACCGATACGACGATTCCTTTCTACGAAGCTGACCTCCGGGACTACGATACACTCGGCGGCATCTTCAATGAACATCCTATTGATGCCGTGATTCATTTTGCAGGCCTCAAAGCCGTCGGTGAATCAACCGAGAATCCTGCTCGCTATTATCGGTTCAACGTTGGTTCGACATTAAACCTTTTAAAGATAATGAACGAGTACAACGTAAAGAAACTTGTATTTAGTTCGAGTGCTACCGTGTACGGATCTGCTCCCGTACCCTACGTGGAATCCCATCCTGCAGGTCGCGACATTACGAGTCCTTATGGCAAAACCAAATATATGATCGAAGAGATTCTCTCGGATGTCGCAATGAGTGATTCATCGATTGAATTTACATCACTGCGCTATTTTAACCCGATCGGTGCTCACGAGAGCGGACGCATCGGTGAAAATCCAACAGGCACTCCTAATAATCTTATGCCCTACATCACACAAGTTGCGACAAAGCAGCGCGAATCACTACGTATCTGGGGAGATGATTACGACACCGTCGACGGAACGGGAGTTCGTGATTATATTCATGTAAGCGATCTTGCAAGTGGTCATCTTGCAGCACTCACCCATAGTAAGCCCGGCTACCATGTGTACAATCTTGGATCAGGCAAAGGGACTTCCGTTCTTGAACTTCTCCGCGCATTCGAGGTATCGACAGGCCAGAAAATTCCTTACGAAATCGCACCAAGACGACCAGGCGACTTACCTGAGTTCTACGCAGACGTTCACTTGGCGAATTCCGAGCTCAATTGGCAAACGACCAAGACAGTCGAAGATGCATGTCGAGATAGCTGGCGATGGCAGTCTGAAAATCCGAACGGCTACGAGCAGTAGCTACTCAACAGTCACACTTTTAGCAAGGTTACGCGGCTGATCAACGTCATTACCACGAGCGACCGCGATGTAATAGGCAAAAAGTTGCTGCACGACAT
>JACQGD010000027.1:0-4068 GCA_016199685.1 Candidatus Saccharimonadota bacterium | reverse complement strand
GATGTGAATTATCGATTCAGCCTCGATCTCTTTGCTGCTATTTGTCAGCACAAGGACATGCCCGCCACGCGCATTGATTTCGGCAAGATTACTGATGCTTTTATCAAACAGCCAATTATCTTGAATCAGCATGACTTCAAAAAAACGATCATCAACGAGTGCAAGTGGCCCGTGTTTTAATTCACCACCAGCATATCCTTCGGCCTGGATATAGCTTATTTCTTTTAGTTTCAGCGCGCCCTCGAGTGCAACAGGGAATAGTGTATCTCTACCCAAGAAAAGCGCATGTTCGTACTGCGCATATTTTTCTGCAGCCGCCTTGATATCGGTGATCGTCGTTTCGAGAACTGTCTCAATTTCGCTAGGCAGTGCAGCGAGCTCGTTAATATAGCCACTGAGCTCCTTGACGCCAGTTCCTTTCGCTTGTGCAAGTTGCAGCGCAAATATCGTTATTGCACTCACCTGCGACGTAAAAGCTTTGGTACTGGCAACTGATATTTCGGGTCCCGCATGTACGTATACCCCGCCATCGACTTCACGAGCAATCGTCGAACCGACTGCGTTTATCACGCCAAGTGTCTTTACTCCTCGGCGCTGCACTTCTCGTAAGCATGCTAGCGTGTCAGCCGTCTCGCCTGACTGAGACAGTACGAGTGCAACACTATTCTTGGGAAGATGAAATGACCGATAGCGAAGTTCGGATGCGATCTCTACATCAACAGTGAGCCCGTCGACAAGCTGTTCAAGGTAATACGAAGCAAGAAGACCAGCATAATACGACGTTCCACATCCAATAATGACAACATGCTCAACACCTCGTAGCTCATCATCACTCATATTCAACCCACCGAGCTGTGCGCGATGTTCCGATGGAATAACTCGTCCACTGAGCGTTGATCGAAGTGTCGTTGGCTGTTCCATAATTTCTTTGAGAAGAAAGTGATCATAGCCTTGTTTTTGGATTGCCGACATATCAGCTTCAATCTGTTCCACCTTAGCGGTGAGTGGCTGTGCATCAAGGTCTTTTAGCTCAACGCTTTTAGCAGTGCAGACCGCAAGCTCACCGTCGTTGAGATAGATTGCATTCGTCGTATGACCAATGAGCGCCGAAGCATCGCTCGCAATAACAACGTCATCGTCGCCAACTCCAATAATAAGAGGACTTCCTTTTCGAGCTACGACAATTTGCTCAGGCTCACGAGTAGAGACGACAGCGATACCATAAGTCCCCTCGACGAGCTGTAGAGCCTGAATTACCGCAGCCTCTAAGGTGGTAGTGTTTTCGTAAAAAGAATTAATAAGTGCGGCCAAAACCTCACTATCGGTTTCACTGACAAATGTATGATTTGCGAGCTCTGCTTTTAATTCTTTGTAATTCTCAATGATACCGTTATGAACAAGATAGACATCACCCGCCTTATGGGGATGGGCATTGTTCTCAGCAGGAACTCCATGAGTCGCCCATCTCGTGTGGCCAATACCAACTCCATCCGTTCGACTATTCTGCTCCGTAAGTGACTCGAGTTCAGCCACCTTACCCTTTGCTCGCAGCAGTAATGCGTCATCGCCAAGTGTGACGATTCCAGAGCTGTCATAGCCGCGATATTCAAGTCGACGAAGCCCACTAATAAGTACATTTTGCGCGTCTTTATTACCTAAATACCCGACAATTCCGCACATAGCTATTAGTTCTCCGACTGAATTTTCTTCGCCACTTCACCCGTTCGATGACTAATGTCTTTTCGAGCAACCAAGATGCCGTGTTTTGTATTGACGACAATCACGTTATCAAGCCCTATCACAGCGACAGGCTTATCTTCTTCGTTGCGAACGTAAATGTTTTCTACATCAATCGGATAAATGCTCTCTCCACCAAAATGATTACCCGCTTCATCTCTTGCAACGGCATCGTGCAAATCCTTAAATGAACCAACGTCCATCCAGTCAAAACTTGCGGACACGACGGCAAGACTTTGTGCTTTTTCAATCAGCGCAACATCGATCACTTGATTATCGAGGTTGAGGTAAGCGCTACTGTACTGCTCTGATGTCGGGTCAGCGATGCCATTAAGCAAATCATAGCTTTCTTGCAACCCCGGAGCGCTGCGCGTCATTTCGTTGACGAATGTATTGATGGAACCGACAAAATACCCGCAGTTCCATAAGTAGTTACCAGAATCAACGTATTTTTGCGCCGTTTCATAATCTGGTTTCTCCTGAAAAGACTGGACACTATAGACACTACTATCAGAATCAATCACGCCGTTTCGTTCAATATAACCAAAGCCAGTTGATGGAAATGTCGGTTCAATCCCAATCAATACGATCTCGTCTTTCGCCTGCGAGACACGTGCAGCAACAGAGAAAGAGCGTGCAAATCCTTCGAGATCACGAACGTGATGGTCTGAATGAATGAACGCAACCGGTTCGTTGTGATCATGGTTTCTTGCGATCACATCGAGTGCCATCACGATACAGTGTGCCGTTCCGCGGCGTCCAGGTTCAATGATAAATGCACTCTCAGGAAGGTCGCTTAACTGCTCACGAACATGGTCGGAATGACTTGCTTCAGTGACAACATACACAACGTCACCCACCTTTGCCGCGCGGTCATACGCCTGTTGGAGCATTGTTTTTTCACCAGTTAATTTCAATAGATGCTTTGGATAGTCAGGTGTCGAAAGCGGCCACAACCGAGTTCCCGATCCACCAGCAATAATTACAGTAATCATAAACTTATTATACGACACATGCAAAATTATGGTTAAATGAGTTTATGGAAATGAATTTTTGTCGACGATGCGCAGCAGCCCTCACCTCTATAGTACCTAGTGTTTACAAATGCGAGAAAGGCCATACACTCTACGTCAACGCCGCTCCCTGTGTAGGAGTATTCTTTGTCACCGAAGATGACCAAGTGCTTCTTTCGGTAAGAGGTATCGAGCCATTCAAAGGCATGCTAGATTCATTCGGCGGTTTTGTTGACGATCAAGAGACTGTCGAAGATGACCAAGTGCTTCTTTCGGTAAGAGGTATCGAGCCATTCAAAGGCATGCTAGATTCATTCGGCGGTTTTGTTGACGATCAAGAGACTGTCGAAGATGCACTTGCTCACGAACTCGATGAAGAGCTAGGACTATCACCTGAAGACTACGAAACACCTCGTTTTATTAGTACCGAAACTGGACTGTACCCCTTTGATGGCGAAGAACGAAGTATATTATCGTACTTCTTCTGGTCTCGACTTACACCAAATGCAAACCCCGTTCCAGCAGATGATGTTTCTGAGATAGTTGCCGTTCCGCTCGCAGACGTTGATCTAACAAGAATGGATAATGCGGACGTCCGTAAAGTTATTCCCAAGCTCCAAGCACTTCTCTTGAAATAGTCGTTGTTTTTATTACAAAATTAGTCAGACATTATTTCTACAATAGACGCACTACTTGCAAAACAGTTATACTAATGACATGACAAAGCTATTAGTTACAGGTGGCGCAGGGTTTATTGGGGCAAACTTTGTGCATTACACTTTACAGAACCGCCCAGAATACGAAGTAACTGTAATTGATAAACTCACCTATGCAGGCAATCCAGACAGCCTCAATAGCGTACTCGACAAGATTAATTTCGTCACAGGTGACATTTGCGACCGTGAACTCATGGATAAACTCGTCAGCGAAACTGACATCGTCGTTCACTTCGCCGCCGAGTCACACAATGACAATAGCCTACGTGATCCTTGGCCATTCCTCCAGACCAATTTGATTGGGACTGCAACAATTCTCGAAGCGATCCGCAAACATGGCAAGCGACTTCATCATATCTCAACCGACGAAGTATACGGTGACCTCGAACTCGACGATCCCGCAAAGTTCACCCCAGAAACTCCGTACAATGCTAGTAGCCCCTATTCTTCAACAAAAGCAGGCTCAGACCTTCTCGTCAAAGCGTGGGTCCGATCATTCGGTATCCATGCAACAATCTCGAATTGCTCAAACAACTATGGCTCTTACCAGCACATCGAAAAATTCATCCCACGACAGATTACGAACATCCTGAGTGGCATCT
>JACQGD010000095.1 GCA_016199685.1 Candidatus Saccharimonadota bacterium | reverse complement strand
TGGCTTCTCATCGCTCTCTGCTAAAAAATTATTCGAACTCCTTATTACAGTTCAAGGTGTCGGCCCCAAAGCTGCACTTGCCATTCTTTCACTTGGTGATAGTGAGGCTGTTCGCAATGCTATAGCAAATAGTGACGTGACATTTGTCACTAAAGCGAGTGGCGTCGGTAAGAAAACTGCTGAACGAGTTGTCGTGGATCTCGCTGATAAAGTAGGCTTGGCACTTCGTTATGACAATAACAGTCTTACTGGTGTTTCTCAGCAGATTAATCATACTGATGAAGCGCTCGAAGCCCTTATGGCACTTGGCTATAACCTTAACGATGCAACAAAAGCACTCGAAGGCATCCCAACTGACCTGTCGACTGCTGATCGCGTCACTCAGGCACTAAAGGGTTAAACCTTATAGTTCAACAAATGAACTCATCTCAACCGTGCGATCAAGCGGCAATTTAAAGAAATCAGTCGGGCGACTTGCATTGCGCATCATTGCAAGGTAGAGATGCTTGCGCCATCGGGACATCCGATGGTTACGACCGACGACTGGCTGAGCTATTGAGATGAAGTATGTCGCTTTTCGAGGATCGAAATCAATCTCAGCGCTTTGGTGTCGAGCATATTCGAGCGCACGAGGGACATTTGGAGTATCTTTGTAGCCAAACTGGAGGGTGACATGGCTGATGTTGTCGTGTGGGTGGCCGAGCCCATCAAAAACGATTCGCGAACGCTCAGGCACATGAGGTATGTGAGCGGTTTTTACGCTGACAACGACAACATTTTTATGAAGTTCCTTGAGCTGATCGACGGTCATGTGGAGTGCGAGGGGTGCATTGCCAACATTATGGCCTAAGTAAATTGCGTAGCCCGGAATACGAGGAACGCGTGAATGGTGAAGCTTATTGACGAAATCCTGCAAAGAGCCTTCAAGAAGATGGCGCTCTCGGCTAATAATTCGATGTCCTTTATGCCACGTACTTAAGACGATGAACGCAGCGACTGCAAGGCCGATAGGGAGCCATGCTCCATGAAATAGTTTCGTAAAGCTTGATGATAAGAAAAGAAGGTCAACGCTCAGGAGGAGAATGCCAGTAATTGCAACGACGATGATTTTGCGTTTCCAGGTTAAATACATAACAGCGAGAAATAGGATTGTATCGATTGCGAGTGTACCACTAACCGCCATTCCAAATGCGCTTGCGAGATTTGAAGCACTTCCAAAGCCTATGACAACCATCGCGACAAGTCCCGCGATAATCCAATTCAAGAAGGGTAGATAGACTTGACCTACCTCTTCACGCGAAGTGTGCTTTATTGTAAGACGAGGCAAGAAACCGAGCGCAACAGCTTGCCGTGCAAGTGAGAATGCGCCGGAAATAACGGCCTGAGAAGCAATGAGTGTCGCAAATGTTGCAAGAACAATGACCGGCAATTGAAGTTCCTGTGGGAACATGAGAAAGAATGGACTGTGAATCGTTTCAGGGTGTTGGGTAACAAGTGCACCTTGCCCGAGATACGTAAGAAGAAGCGCGGGAAAGACGAGTAGTAGCCACCCATGACTGATTGCTGGACGTCCGAAGTGGCCCATATCGGCGTAGAGGGCCTCCGTTCCTGTGATAGCTAATACGACAGCTCCCATGGCGATAAAACCTTGGAGGGGGTGAGATAAGAAGAACTCAACGGCGACTCCTGGGAGGAGCGCGCTCAATATAGCAGGATAGTCGATGACATGCATCAATCCACCGATCGCAGAGACAATAAACCAAGCAATCATAATCGGTCCAAAGAGGACGCCAATTGTCCCAGTGCCTTTTGATTGCAGCGCAAAAAGACCTGCTAGGATAGTTAACGTGATAGGGACGACAAATTGAGTGAGCTGCGGTGCAATCAGTTTAGTACCTTCAACTGCAGACAAGACAGAGATCGCGGGCGTAATGATACTGTCTCCAAAGAAAAGAGAGACGCCGATAAGACTGAGTATCGTAAAGACTGCCTTTTTGCGCTTCGCGAGGCGTGTTCGCCATATCAAGGCGATGAGTGCCATAATGCCACCTTCACCTCGATTGTTCGCTCGCATAATGAGACTAATGTACTTAACCGTAACGACGAGCGTCACTGACCAAATGATGAGTGATATGACGCCGCGAATATCTTCGGGCGTGAGACTGAGTGAAGAAACACCAAAAATTGCTTGCAGCACATAGAGTGGACTTGTACCTATATCACCAAATACAACGCCTATTGCGCCAACGACTAAAAGCCCACTATGCCGTTTTTTGACCATGTTGCTTTTAGTATACCACTTATCTGCGGGAGTGAATGATGGTATAATATTGAACAATGGCAATAGAACGAATAGTGGATACGAGCGTCGATGATGATGAAGACGAGCAGGTAATCGAGGTAACGCTCCGACCACAGTTCTTTTCTGATTATATAGGGCAAGAACGTCTCAAGAAAAACTTGAAGCTCGCTATTGATGCGGCAAAAAAGCGTGCAGAACCTATTGATCATGTGTTACTGTATGGTCCTCCTGGACTCGGTAAGACAACGATGGCGACGGTCATTGCTAATGAGATGGGGGCAAACATTCGCGTTACTGCTGGTCCGGCGATTGAACGTGCAGGCGATCTCGCAAGTATTCTTACGAACCTGCAAGATGGGGACATACTCTTTATCGATGAGATACATCGTCTTAGTCGAGCTGTCGAAGAGGTGCTTTATAGTGCCATGGAAGACTACAAGCTAGATATCGTTATTGGTAAAGGCCCTGCGGCACGAAGTGTTCGATTAGATCTTCCGAAATTTACCGTCATAGGTGCAACAACCAGAACTGGTGCACTCGCTGCACCGCTTCGAGACCGTTTTGGACATATCTACCGTCTTGAATTCTATACCCCTAATGAAATTGGTGATATCATAGCTCGCGCGTCTGGTATTTTAGAGACAAAAATTCATCCGGAAGCGGCATCGATGCTTTCAACAAGAGCACGCCTTACGCCTCGTATTGCAAATCGACTACTAAAGCGCGTGCGCGACTTTGCTGATGTTAACGGTGACGGTATTATCGATGAACCAACGACAAACAGAGCGTTAGAGTTGCTTGAGATAGATGAGCTCGGACTTGATCCAGCTGACCGCCAGCTGCTTAATAGTATGGTTGATAATTATGGAGATAATCCTGTCGGACTTAACACGATCGCAGCACTTACCGGAGACGAGGCGACGACGATTGAGGACTTCTACGAGCCGTATCTTCTACAAATTGGCTTCATTGAACGAACGCCACGAGGAAGGCGTGTCACCGTAAAGGGGTTTCATCATTTAGGTAAAACGCATCCAGCCCTAGCCGATAAATAGCGAGTCTTGCTATAATGACAATATGAATCCAAATTCCCCCGAGCAGCCTAAAGACTTTAACCAGCCTGTTGCCTATGATAAGGATGGAAATCCACTGTATGCGCACCCTCCGGTAAGTGCCGCACCAACAGTAACTCCTGTCGTGCCGCAAGTTGTCCAGATGACTCGCGCTGCTGACCCGCAGATGCCGCATATCAGTGATGAGGCGAAACGCCGCCACCAGGAGTCGGAGCAGAAGCACCCCACACTTAACCTTAGCGACGGTGACTATATAATCAATGAAGTGCGCCGTCATCCAATTGGGCTAGTAAGTATCCTCGGTATAGCCGGTGTACTTATACTCGTTGTTGTTGGCGCAATCGCTGCGTATCCTGCAATCGCAAGTCAATCAACTGTTGACTTGCCGCCGCTGAGCAGCTTCCTTGTTCCCGCACTTCTGTTTATACTGCTCATCGTACTTGGAGGGTATATAGCAGTCTACGTGTACCTGAGTAATAAATTCTTCTTAACCAATGAAAGTGTCATTCAAGAAATCCAGACAAGTCTGTTTTCACGGCACGAGCAAACAGTGAGTCTTGCGAATATTGAAGATGCAAGTTACCGTCAGCAGGGAATTATCCAAACGATGTTTGACTATGGGTCAATCCGACTATCAACTGAGGGTGAAGAAACAACATACCGTTTTTATTATGTATCACGTCCGAAGAAGCAGATTGCAACACTAAACAATGCTGTTGAATCATTCAAGAATGGCCGTCCTGTAACTGGCGAATAGCCTTTATTCGCTAGTTGTGTCTACTTTTCTTGATGTATTCTGCTTCATTTGCAAGCATGACGCGAAGGGTGTAGCCCTTACATTTTCCATCAGCTTCGCAGTTAATTGGCTCGTATACATACTCTGATAATCGGGTATCTTCGTTGCCGAGTAGCGCTTTACTGACATCATCGAGCGTCGATGTGTCTACTTTATCGTCAATCTTGACGCCGTTAGTGTCCGTTAAGAGGGCTGGATCCATAGCGGTAAGATTGCTTGAAGTGATCTCTGCAGGATAATAGCTGTTTTTCGCATAAAATACTTCTTCGAGGTTGTAGTAGATTGAATTTATTGCAGTTTTACGTCGTTCGTCGAGATTTGCCGTTTGAAGATTACTTTTTTGATAAAAGAAGAGAATGCTAGCGACGGCAAAAATGACGATAACAACAATTATTTCAATGACAGTAAAACCTGCAGAACGGTTACGAGCGTGCGTATTCATTATTCTTATTATAGCAAAGTTATAAGCAACGACCACTCTAAAAGTAATTTCTTCAGTTTTTTCTCAGAAAAGTGTTTATGCTCCTACCAAAAAGTGCTATAATAGATATAACTAAGAAGAGAGGGGCTGTTATGGCAAAGAAGACTGAAAAAGCAGAGATGGCAGAGAAATCAACAACCGCGGAGGGAAAGTTAAAGGCTTTAGGTCTTGCAATGGACCAGATCACGAAGCAATTCGGTGATGGTTCAATTATGAAATTAGGTGAGGCAAATAAAGTCGATGTTGAACTTATTCCATCGGGTGCATTATCTCTCGATCTTGCACTCGGCGGCGGGTACCCAAAAGGTCGTATTATTGAGATTTACGGGCCAGAGTCAAGCGGTAAGACAACATTGACGCTTCACGCGATAGCTGAAGTACAGCGCGCTGGCGGCACTGCGGCATTCATTGATGCCGAGCATGCACTTGACCCTTCCTATGCACGTCGCCTCGGTGTCGACACCGACAACCTTCTCGTTTCTCAGCCAGACAACGGCGAACAGGCACTTGAGATTGCTGAGACGCTTGTTCGTTCAAATGCAGTAGATCTTGTGGTCGTTGACTCAGTGGCGGCCCTAGTACCGCAGGCAGAAATTGACGGAGATATGGGTGATAGTCACATGGGCCTTCAGGCTCGGCTTATGAGCCAAGCACTCCGTAAACTTACGGGCATCATCAATAAATCGAAAACGACAGTTATTTTTATTAACCAGATTCGTATGAAAATTGGCGTTATGTTTGGTAATCCTGAAACGACAACTGGTGGTAATGCTTTGAAGTTTTACGCTTCTGTACGCCTTGATATCCGCCGAACAGGACAAATTAAGAATGGCGAAGAGATTATGGGTAACCGAACAAAGGTGAAAGTCGTGAAGAACAAGATCGCTCATATTGCGCCACTACTGTTTTGGTGTGACCTAGATACGCTCACTGTCTACATGAGCACTTCGCTTGATACAGAAAAAATGGCATGGTACCGAGCAGGAGACGAAATAGTACGGGCGGGCGTTGCGATTGGCACTGGCAAGAAGCTGCCATACTTAGTGCAGATGCGAGGCGAGCTGCGCGTATTTGATCATAAGAGTGACGACAACATATATCAGGCTTATATGAAAAGAGCTCATCAGCTTGATGATCCTCGCCATTCAAAGAATGTAATGATTATGCTACGGCCGACTTGGATACGATATAGCGATTGGGGTGATTTTACAAAGGAGTTTATTGTAGTATGAAAATCACTGCGATAACTACACAGCAAAAAGACAAAAATCGCGTCAATATTATGGTCGACGGTAAGTATCGTTTCTCTCTCGATATCTATCAGTACGCCGACCTTGGTATTCGCGTGGGCAAGGAGTATTCGGACGAAGAGCTTGTGGCACTTGAAACAGAGAGCCAGTTCGGCAAGCTCTATGCCCGTTCACTTGAATACAGTCTCATGCGGCCACATAGTGCTCGTGAGATGAAAGACTACTTGTATCGCAAAACTCGTACGACGAAAGTACGGAGCAAAAAAACCGGTGAGATAAAAGATAGGCCAGGCGTAAGCCAGGAACTCACAGAACGGGTATTCGAACGCTTGGTAGACAAGGGATATATTGATGATGAGAAGTTCGCACGATATTGGGTAGAGAATCGAAGTCTTACTAAGGGTGCAAGTAAACGCAAGCTTCAGGCGGAGCTTCAATCAAAAGGTATCGAGCGAAGTATAATTGAGCGACTATTTATTGAAAGTGAACGCACCGACCAAAATGAGCTTCGTAAAGTTATCGATAAAAAACGAAAGAGGTACCCAGATAACCAAAAATTTATGCAGTATCTGGCTCGGCAAGGATTTTCTTATGATGACATCAAATCTGCGCTAGAGGCTGAGGTAGAAGATTACTCTTGATCGATACGCATTGCTTCGGCTTGTGGCGATTGTCGAAACGGGTTGACGTACGATTTTGCCGTATCGGGAACTATCTTGGCAACATTTTTTGCTTTTATGACAATTGCATGATCTGTAACCTCGAGTATCTGCGACCGGTGAATAATAAGCTCGCTGTCGTTAAAGCTTTTGAGGAGGGGTCTTTGAATGGTGAGCTGCTGAATAACGAATGCACCCGCTTCAAAATTATAACTCGTGACTTTTCCTACTTTTTTCCTGTTTTCGTCAAGCACTACTTTGTGCTCGAGAGTAAAGTGAAGTTCATAAATATCTTTTTGATTAATTATATCGTCAAGCAAAACAAATTCTTCACTTGAGTCAACGATGATTCCTACGGGACTTACTTCGCGTATATCGTTGATGCGTAGGAAAGACGGATGATGATCAAGTTGCGGGCCCGCTAGTTCATAGGCAATGATAGTGAGGTTGTGGGGATTTATGATTGCCTTTGTTGTGCGGGCTAGCTCTCCGCCAGTCTGAAGACTCATGACGGGTGCGTTAAGTAAATCGAATCCGTTGATTAGCATATGTATAGTATACCCGGTCTCGTATAACTACTCAACAAATGGGTTGCTTCGTGGGCCGGGGTAGACGAGGTCAGTTGTTGACTCATTACTTTCGCGTAGCGCTTGGATTTGTTCAGCGGTCTTGTCGTCAAAAGTACTTGAAACTACTTCACCATCAGTAGTAGCTTGAGCGCTGAGGCTTTGTGTTGTCGTAAGATAAAGACTTAAGATGGCACCTGCAAGAAGAAGAATGATGGCGGTAAAGAATATAGTTGCATGGTATTTGCCAAAGAAATGGCTAACTGGCGTTGTGAGCGATGAAAGTGATGAGTTCATTATCGTACGTATACCTCTACTGTTAATGAATTGACTGAGACATTGTTTGAAGCAGTATCTTTGTTTAAAGCTATGCCTGTCAGTTGCATCTTTGTTAAGTTTTGTTCGATCATATGGACGAAATTCATAATGTTTTTATAATTGACGGGAGACTTAAGATTTATTGACGCACTTACCGTCTTAAGGCCTCCGGTCGGTGCAGTTGCCGCTCCACCGGCAGCTGGTGCAGGTGTGGCTGTTGTTGTCGTGCTTGGTGTGGCTGCAGGTGTTGCTCCTGCTGCGCCCGTTGCTTCACTATTGAATTGAAATCCGGATATCGTTACGCCAGACTTTGATGCAAAGGTATTTAAGTCTTTAATGATCTGATCTTGATATGCGTATGATTGACTTTCTGCAACGAGATTCTTAGCGCGTTCGACGGCGTCCTTATTCTCAGCAAGTTTTGTTTTGAGTGTATTGAGTGCACTAAGATTTTTACTGCTCGATGCTGCAGTATCGCTTACCTTTTGTACATCACTTGAATAGGTTGCAAGAACACTACGTGCATATGCAAAGATGCCAGCTGTAAGGAGAAGGATGAAGAAGATACTTATAATAAGAAGTAGTCTGAGCTTTTGGGCGGTAAGGCTAGATGTTGATTTTTTTAACATTATTTTGTTACCTTGTTAATTTTTACGCTGACGGTAACGCTTATTGGATGTTTATCGTCCCCTGTGTCACCCGCATTATTGATGGTTTGGAAGAAAACGTTTGAAAATACCTTTGATTGTTGGAAATTTTGTTTAAGTTGTGCAACGGAATCAAAGCTAGCTGCATGTGCTGAGATCACAGTCTGATTGCCAAAATCTTTTGCTGAAAGATTGACGTTATCGAGTACGACGCCTTTTGGTAGTAGTTCGGTTATACCAAATATGACAGACGTGTAGTTGACTTGGTTTGTCAGTATCTGTTTCGCTGTTGCGAGATTTGCTCGATATTCTTCCGCTGCTTTTTTTGTATCGTTATATGAATTTGCTTTTGCTTGATTTTCTGCATTTGAGGTCTCTGCAGCTGCTTTTGTCGAAGTGAGGTAGGCATAGAAGCCTCCGAGTGCTAATAAGAATAGTACGACAGTGACGAGTGTGAAAATATTGTAACGTAAAAGGACTACGTTCATGCGTGCTGCACGGAGTTCTTTTTTATTGCCGTCAGGAAGTAAATTTATCATTTCCACATAGCTCCTTTATCAACATTGGATAGACCTGCGACAGTAATATATCGTGAACGGAACTGTTTTGCAGGCTGTGGAAGTTGGCCAAAGTCAAGCTGCTGCCAAGGATTTGCTGTACGCGCTGGCATGACGAGTTCATTAGTGAAGTATTCACCGATTCCAGGTACGTTACTTCCGCTACCAACTACAAGAACTTGCTCGAGTCGTCGATCATTGCTGAGACGCTCGTTATAATATCGAATCACCTTACGTGTTTCGGTAATAATGCCACGTAGTGCTGGTCGAAGTGCAGCCGTAATTTTTTCTTGACGAGCTCCAGGGGCGAGTCCGTTAAGAACTTTTAGTTGGTGAGCATTTTCAAGAGTGACGCTTAGCTTTTTCGCTATATCGAGTGTGAATGTATTTCCACCTGTTCCAATGCCGCCGGTGATACGTATCGATCCATCGAGCACTGCGATGTCGGTATTTGCGGCACCGATATCGACAATAACGGTTGGCAAATGCCCTTCTTCTGTAGACTTTAGTATGCGTGCAACGGCGTTAATTGCCGGTTCAATCATAT
>JACQGD010000034.1 GCA_016199685.1 Candidatus Saccharimonadota bacterium | reverse complement strand
AGTTAATCCGACTGGACCTCCGCAGCCACAACGTCCGCAACCTAGCGCTCCTCAGAATCCGCAATATTTCGGAGCCCCTCCGGTAATTTCTCAGAGTGGTCAGATAGTGAATTCCGGACCCGTGACTAGTAGACTAGATGCGCCGCAGCAAAGTAGTCAGTATGCTGGATCAAGTCAGAGTCAGTCAATGCCAACCCCGCCGCAGCAGAATTCACCTATGCAACCGTCACCCTACGAGGCTTCTGCGCCCGTACCGCCATCTCAGGCTTCTCCTATTAAGACTGAGCAGCCTATGCAGTTGCAGCAGCCAGAGCCGCAGCCTGTTGCAGCACCCGTATCGGTACCTGCACCTGCGCAAATAGATACGCCACCGCAAGAGGTATCGGTCCGCTTACGATAAAACTCCACGACCAAATCGTGGAGTTTTGGGGAGAGAGGGGTTAAGGAGCGACTTATTGTTTTTTGTTGCCAATAAGAAGTCGTATGTAGTCGTAGACCATACCGAGGATCCATCCAAGTGCGAATGCGCCAATTGTCTCAAACCCAGAGAGTCTATATCCGTAGTGCTTTGCCAGAAGGTAGACGATTGTAACGAGTAGGAATGCGGCAATACTACCCGCAAGCAGGGCATTTGGTCTTGCTATGGTGCTACTTGCGGTATCGCTCGCTTTTTCAACGCCTTTCTTATGGATAAAATTGCTCAGTTTTTTTTCATTTGAAGACAGATGTGGCGTGATCCCGTCCATTTGTTTTGCAAAACTTTGTTCTCGCTGGCTACGAGAAATGAATCCTGTGCGTCGCTCTGCGGGCGATCGTTCACTGTGAGAGGCAGCATGTGGATCTGCATCCTTTGCGTTGTTGAGGGCTTCACTGCGCACGTCCGCAAGTGCTTCTTGCTTATCTTGTTTATGCTGCAGCTCTGCTTTATCAAGCGACTCGCGCAGTACCTCGCGCCGTTCGTTATTAAGCGACTCTAGCTCGGCGGTATCACTTCTATTTTCAGGCGTTGATTGTATTGATTCTGGATTACTCATTCCCACCTCTTTTATCTTTATATTGTACCAGTATTTATGTTATGTCGTATAAGACGTATTTCTTTTTTCATCTGACGAGTACGAAGATAGAAATAAATGACTGTTACTGCCAGAAGGCTTGAGAAGACAATATTGATGATGATTCCAATAGTAGGGAAATCTCCGATAATACTCTCGACAGCCTTTACAGGTGGGCACTCGACATTAGCTTGCGTGCTTGTGCCAAATGTCGTAGTCATTTTGCAATCGTAGGAATTGGCATTGCTTGTGCCTGTGGGTGTTGCCGGAATTGAAGAGAACAATTGCAGAGCAAACGTGCGCTCCTCTGATGACCCTGCGGGGATGGCGACCGTGTTCCACGTTACGGTCTTTGTAGTAGTGCTGAACTCGCCTCCGCCATCATCCACGAGTGATGCATATTCGAGTGCATCAGCTATATTTACAGTGAGGGGAAGCTGCGCTACTTTTGTTCCAGTGTTTTTTACACTAATGGTGTAACTTACTTTATCAAATGCTTTTGCGGTCGATGTATCTACAGAAGCGTTCTGGCTTAAATTACGAGCAGTAATAGTCTTTAGGAGGCTTGATGTTGCCATCGTTGTTGCAGGCGTGACAGTCGAAGGGTATCCTTTTGTAGCAATACTTGCATTTGACTTTGTGACTGCAAACCAGCCAAGTTTTGAAGATTGGCCGATCCATGCGTCATACGTAGTTCCACTTCGCTTTTTGGTATCGCTTGTATCTGAAAGGGCGAGTGGACTTACAAAGCGAACACCATCTCCTCCACTGCTGCGCTTATATGAGAAGCTTGTCTCGCCTTGTTCCGCGCTGTATTGGCCATAGCGACTAATGCTATATATATCATCCTTAGAGTTATACGATCCTGCTTTTGCTGAAACGATTTCATCTCGAGTAATACCTAATGTTGTGTAAATATCACGGATATCATCAGTGTTTTTATCGTAACGAATCAAAAAGTCTTCCAAATTTTGAACACCACCCCGAATAAGATCTTGTTCACTAGAGGCGTTTGCAGAGTCTGGAGGAGAGAAGACTGCGAGTGATTGAACAACCATTGTCAGTGCAACAAAAACAACAGTCATACGACGTGTTACTTCTTCCTGACGTAGCCTATGGGCATAAAAGCCGACTTGCGTGATAAGCGCGGGACTAAAAGATAAGTTCGATACAATTTTTCTAAACATTTTTGGTTTTATTTATACCTCTTGTATGCTAGATTAGCATAAGAATTGTGTTCAGTGCAATAGTAATGACAGGGATCGGCCGGTCTTTCGTAATAGAGGCGACTGTATTATGTCCAGAGACTTGAGTGAACACCAATTTTTCGTTATAATGAAAGAAATGTAAATAGCTGAAACAGACTGAATAGTGAGGGAATGATGGCTAGGAAAACAGATAATGGCTCGTATGACGGGTCTCAGATTCAGGTTCTAGAGGGACTGGAGCCTGTTCGTAAGCGCCCGGGCATGTACATTGGTAGTACAGGCTTCGACGGAGTACACCACTTAATAAAAGAGATTGCCGATAACTCAATAGATGAGGCAATTGCTGGATACGCGACGAAAATCATCGTAGAAATACTTGAAGATGGTGGCATAACGATTACTGATGACGGTCGTGGTATTCCTGTAGAGCGCGCATCGTCCGCTCAACCGCCGAGCGCTTTGACGGCAGAGCTGCCTTCTATTTTGAGGGTGGTATTCAAAGTTATGTTAAACACCTCAATATCGGCAAAGATGTCGTCAGTGACAGTGTTTTCTATGTCGAGAAGATGGTGGAAGACTCAGGTGTTGAAATCGCAGTGCAATATAATGATACATATGTTGAGACGGTAAAGCCGTTCGCAAATAACGTCCTCACCCCAGATGGCGGTACTCATATCATCGGTTTCCGGTCTGCGTTAACACGTGTCATTAATGACTACGCCCGTAAGAGTAGTTTGTTGAAAGAGAAAGAAGACAATCTAACGGGTGATGATATTCGCGAAGGATTAACAGCAATTATTCTCGTAAAACTCCCAGATCCTCAATTTGAGGGCCAGACGAAGAACAAACTCGGTAATCCAGAGGTTCGGCGCTACGTTGAACAAGTGATGAACGAGTACTTTGCGTATTATCTAGATGAAAATCCGAATGTTGCTAAAAAGATTGTCGGAAAGGCATTACTTGCGGCTCGTGCACGTAAAGCAGCTCGCGCTGCTCGCGACAATGTGATCCGTAAGGGTGCGCTTGATGGCCTAAGTCTTCCAGGTAAGCTTGCCGACTGTAGCAGCAAAAATCCTGCAGATTCAGAAATTTATATTGTCGAGGGAGACTCTGCGGGTGGTTCAGCAAAATCTGGACGTGATAGTAAGACACAAGCGATCCTACCGCTCCGAGGTAAGGTATTGAATGTGGAGCGCGCACGTCTTGATCGAATGCTAAACAATAATGAGATCGTCAGCCTTATTAAGGCGCTCGGCGTCGGAATTGGCGATCAATTCGACGTGGCAGGGCTTCGTTACCATCGAATCATCATCATGACAGATGCCGATGTTGACGGAAGCCACATTTCGACACTTCTTCTTACCTTCCTTTTCCGCTATATGCGCGAAGTGATCGACGGTGGACACGTATATCTTGCAAAACCACCACTTTTCCTTCTCAAGGCAGCGGGTAACAAGCGATGGTACGCATACAGTGACGAAGAGCGTGATGAAATCATTAATCAGCTTATTGAAGATCGTAAGGCTCGGGGTACAGCGGTTGATTCAAATGATTCCTTTAATAAGCAAGCAGGACTTTCAGATATTCAGCGCTACAAGGGATTGGGAGAGATGGATGCAGATCAACTTTGGGAAACAACAATGAATCCTGACAACCGTGTACTCATTCAGGTGAAAGTTGACGACGCTGAAAAAGCTGATGCAATTTTTACAAAATTGATGGGCGATGAGGTGCAACTGCGTAAAAGCTTTATACAATCTCGTGCACGAACAGCTAACATTGAGGAACTGGATATTTAATTATGGATGACGATATTATAGATACACCACTTGAAGGAGAGATAGTAGCTCCTGTGCAAACACACTCAAAGACTCTCGAGAGTCGTACTGTTGAGAATGTTATGGAAGATAGCTTCTTTAAATACTCAATGAGCGTAATCATTGAGCGCGCACTTCCAGACGTTCGAGATGGTATGAAGCCAGTTCACCGTCGTATTCTCTATACGATGGGCGAGCAAGGTCTTCGACCAGGTGGTAAATTTGCTAAATCCGCACGTATTGCCGGTGAAGTGATGGGTAAATATCATCCGCACGGCGACAGCTCGATCTATGACTCAATGGTTCGTCTTGCTCAAGATTGGGTAATGCGATATCCACTCGTCAATGGGCAGGGTAACTTCGGTTCGATGGATGGAGATCCTGCAGCAGCGAGTCGCTATACAGAGGCGCGTCTTGGTCGCGCAGGTAATGAGATGCTTAACGACCTCGACAAAGAGACGGTTGATTTTCGTGATAACTACGATGGATCAGAGCAAGAGCCAATGGTATTGCCTGCCAAACTACCAAACCTCCTCTTGAATGGTCAAATTGGTATTGCAGTCGGTATGGCTACAAACATCCCTCCTCATAATCTTGGCGAGTTGGTAGATGCAACGATTGAACTCATCGACAACAAAGAAGCTACTATCGATGATCTTCTCAAGCATGTAAAGGGTCCCGACTTCCCAACGGGCGCAGTAGTGTACGGTGGGGCGCCAATGAAGCAGGCATATCAAACGGGTCGTGGTAGTGTCATGATCCGTGCGGTCGCCGATATTGAAGAATCCAAAAAGGGTCGTCACAGTATCATTGTGACGGAAATGCCATATGCTGTAAATAAAGCAACGCTTATTGAAAAAATTGCAGAGCTTGTAAAAGATAAGAAATTAACAACAATTAGTGACCTTCGAGACGAGTCTGCCCGGGGTAAGGTTCGTGTTGTGATCGAATTGAAGAAAGATGCGTATCCCAAGAAGGTACTTAATCAGCTTTATAAGATGACGGCGCTCCAGACGAGCTTCCACTTTAATATGCTTGCATTGATTGATGGTATACAGCCACGCGTCCTTGGATTGCAAGAGATCTTAAGTGAGTTCCTCAAGCACCGACAGCAAGTCGTGCGTCGCCGCACAGAATTTGAGCTGCGTAAAGCAAAGGAGCGCGCACACATCCTCGAGGGCTATAAGATTGCTTTGGATAATATAGATGAAGTAATCCGCATTATTCGTGCAAGTAAAACGTCGGATGTTGCAGAGGCTGCTTTGATTGAAGCATTCAAGCTTAGTGAAATACAAGCAAAGTCGATTCTCGCGATGCAACTCCGCCGATTAACCGGTCTTGAGCGTGAAGCGATTGAGAATGAGCTTCGTGAGTTGATGGAGTTAATTGGAAAGCTTGAAGCAATTCTCGCTAATGAAGAAGAGATTCTCAAGATTATCAAAACTGAGCTTGAGGAGATGCGAGAAAAGTATGGCGACGATCGCCGTTCAAAGATCATCAATCACGAGCTTGGTAAGTTCAGTGACGAAGAGCTTATTCCAGAAGAGGATAGCGTTATCTTACTTACCACTGAAAACTACATCAAGCGTACATTGCTCAGTGAATATCGCCGGCAAAACAGGGGCGGTAAGGGTAAGCGAGGTATGACGACGAAGGAAGAAGATATCATTGATCAACTTATTCCTGCGAGTACGCATGACTACCTTCTATTCTTTACGAATAAGGGCCGCATCTTCCGTCTAAAGGCGTATGAAGTGCCCGCAGCAAGCCTCGCTGCAAAGGGTGTTGCAGCGGTAAACCTTCTACAAATGCAACCTGAAGAAAAGATCACCTCTATTATTCGTCATGAAAAAGACGCAAAAGACGATGGATATCTTTTCATGGCAACTATCAAGGGAACTATCAAGAAGACGCCATTGAAAGATTACGCAAATATCCGTACAAATGGACTCATCGCAATCAACCTTGACGATGGTGATGAGCTGCGTTGGATCCAGAAAACAACTGGTGAGCACGATGTGATCATCTCGACGTCAGCTGGACAGGCTATTCGATTTAGCGAGAAAGATGCTCGTCCTATGGGCCGTGCTGCTCGTGGCGTCCGTGGCGTCCGACTGCGCCCTAATGATTGGGTTGTTGGCATGGACATCGTCGATGATGATGGACGAAGCCTACTTGTCATTAGCGAGAATGGCTACGGTAAGGCTACAAAAGTTGCAAACTTCCAAAGTCATAAACGTGGCGGTGTAGGTATAAAGGCTGCAGTAGTTACTGCAAAAACTGGACCGATTATTGCCGTACGAACGCTTGAAGAGACCGCGAGTGAGGTCTTAATGATTTCAAACAATGGGCAAGCGATTCGTGTCGCACTTAAGGATATACCAACATTAGGCCGTACGACTCAGGGTGTCCGAATCATGCGTATGAGTGAAGGTGACAAAGTTTCTTCACTCGGATTGATGCCGGAACAAGTTGCTGACGAAGAAATAGTAGAAGAGTAGTATGGAACATATTTCGCCCTATATCGTCGCTATCATCCTTGGATGGATAGTGGCGCAGGGCTCGAAATATGTCATTACGTCCTATAAAGAGAAGTCGCTACGTAGCCTTCGTCACTTGTACTTATCGGGAAATATGCCGAGCGCGCATAGTGCTACTGTGGCTGCGCTTCTTACTGTTATCGCGCTTCGAGACGGCATGGAATCGGGATTATTTGGACTCGCGACGCTTTTTGCAGCGATCGTCATGTACGATGCAATCATGGTTCGGCGTTCATCTGGAGAGCAAGGACATGCGCTCAAACAGCTAATGGTGGAGCAAAAAAGTAAGGTTAAAATACCTCGTGTCGCCAAGGGTCATGAGCCGCTTGAGGTAGTTGTCGGTGCTTCTATTGGTGTTATTTTAGGCATAGTTGTCTTTTTAGCTACAAAATAATTTCAAATACCCTTGACCAACCCTAATCCGTGAGTTATGATTGTTAACAGTCTGGTCGCCAGCGGAAACGCAAAGTGCGATACCCAACGTTTGAGTGTGGACATTCGAAGATGCAAGTTGAACAGATGTTTTTAAGAACTTTGACAATTTAGTTGTGCAATATCATCGTCAGTTTATATGAGCTTGATACATGCTTTAATGTGCGTACGATTAGATAGTTGGTGAGGTAAAGGCTTACCAAGTCTACGATCGTTAACTGGTCTGAGAGGATGATCAGTCAGACTGGAACTGAGACACGGTCCAGACTCCTACGGGAGGCAGCAGTGAGGAATCTTCCACAATGGGCGAAAGCCTGATGGAGCAACGCCGCGTGCAGGATGAAGGCCTTCGGGTTGTAAACTGCTTTTATAAGTGAAGAATATGACGGTAACTTATGAATAAGCACCGGCTAACTACGTGCCAGCAGCCGCGGTCATACGTAGGGTGCAAGCATTATCCGGAGTGACTGGGCGTAAAGAGTTGCGTAGGTGGTTTGTTAAGTGAATAGTGAAATCTGGTGGCTCAACCACACAGACTATTATTCAAACTGACAAACTCGAGAATAGCAGAGGTAACTGGAATTTCTAGTGTAGGAGTGAAATCCGTAGATATTAGAAGGAACACCAATGGCGTAGGCAGGTTACTGGGCTATTTCTGACACTAAGGCACGAAAGCGTGGGGAGCGAACCGGATTAGATACCCGGGTAGTCCACGCCGTAAACTATGGATGCTAGCTGTTGGAGGTATCGACCCCTTCAGTAGCGAAGCTAACGCGTTAAGCATCCCGCCTGTGGAGTACGGTCGCAAGACTAAAACATAAAGGAATTGACGGGGATCAGCACAAGCGGTGGATTATGCTCTTTAATTCGATGCTAACCGATAAACCTTACCAGGGTTTGACATCTAGGGAAGCACTACGAAAGTAGAGTGTGCCTTTTGGAACCCTAAGACAGGTGTTGCATGGCCGTCGTCAGCTCGTGTCGTGAGATGTTTGGTTAAGTCCATCAACGAGCGCAACCCTTGTGAATAGTTGTATTTTTCTATTCAGACTGCCTTAGTAATAGGGAGGAAGGAGGGGATGATGTCAGGTCAGTATTACCCTTACACCCTGGGCTAGAAGCATAATACAATGGCTGGTACAATGCGCAGCAAAGCCGCGAGGTGGAGCAAATCGCATCAAAGCCAGTCTCAGTTCGGATTGGAGGCTGAAACTCGCCTCCATGAAGCCGGAATCGCTAGTAATCGCAGATCAGCAAGCTGCGGTGAATACGTCACTGATCTTGTACACACCGCCCGTCAAACCATGAAAGTCACCAACACCCGAAGTCCGATTCGTCGGCCTAAGGTGGGGGGGATAATTGGGGTTAAGTCGTAACAAGGTATCCGTACCGGAAGGTGCGGATGGATTACCTCCTTTCTAGGGAGAGTTATGCCAGAGAAACGAGTAATCTTTCTCTGAAGCGAGGTCGGTCTTGTCGTTATGATGAATTTACATAATGACTTTAGTTCCCTCCGGGGAACAAGACTAAGTTCAAAAAAGTATAGACCCCGACGTTTGATGTTGCACAACTAAATTACCAAAGTAAAAATACCCTCGAGGAGATCGGGGGTATTTTTTGTGTTAATTGGATATAGCCGTTTTCTAACTTCTTAAAATAAAAGTACCTTCGTTAAGCCGAAGGTACTTTTATTTCAGTGGGTTAAAACTATCCGTTTGCGATACCACCAAAGAGCATGCCAAAGAACCAAGCTAGGAAGACGGTGTGGATGTTAAGCATAGCTACAAGCCCTACGGCAACAGTGATGAGTGCTGCGAGCTTATATTTATCATAACTACCGACGCCGCCGCCAAAGTTATCTGCGACCCATTGATGGTATTTTACGAATAGCCCACCGACAACGACGACCATGAGGCCGACGATAAACCAGGCAACGCTAAATTCATAATCCATGTCGTCATTATACCGCATATGTCAAAAAAATGGACAAAATAAAACACCCTAAAAATGGTGGGCGATGAGGGACTTGAACCTCCGGCCTCGTCATTATCAGTGACGCGCTCTAACCAGCTGAGCTAATCGCCCACATTTTATAGGGTGTTTTATAAATATCAATTCATGGTGGGCGCTGAGGGGCTCGAACCCCCGACCCCCTCGGTGTAAACGAGGTGCTCTAGCCAACTGAGCTAAGCGCCCATGATTGAATGTCTTGGTGGAGTAGAAACGGACTTTCGCCCGATCTACCCCATATTGAAAGGTGCAGTGGTAAATCTAATACCGGATCGTTAAAACTGGTTAGTTACCAAGAAAAGGTGTTAATGCAAATGATTCACATCTTATCTTGGTGGAGATACAGGGACTCGAACCCTGGACCCCCTGCTTGCAAAGCAGGTGCTCTAGCCAACTGAGCTATATCCCCAAACTATTAAAACGTTCTTTCGCTAAAGGCGAACTTTATCAATTCTAGCGTAAATTGTGCGGTTTATCAAGAGGTATATGTAACATATATCAGTGATGAGAGTAGTTCGTCATGTACGTTTATATATAGTTGGTATAGTTTAGGCATATCTAATGTGGATTAAGACGGTAAGGGCTATAGTTTATTTCAGTTGTTTCGTAGTTGAAATATGGGTCTTGCGGGGACTACGCTAGGCAGTGAGTACACTTATGAAAGTGGTGTAGAATACGATACTTATTAAATGTACAAAGAAACCCGTAGAAAAGTGAAAAAAACTATTGCAAATTAGAATTAAATCGACTATAGTTATTAGAAGTTAAGCGAATGTTCAATTGAACCTCTGGCGGTGTGCAATTTAAAGCTAATCGTAACAGAGGTGTTTTTTATCGCAAAAAACACAACAAATCCATCTTTACAGCATGCGAGCTAAGATGGTACTATCAGGAAGCTGGTTTGAGAACAGAGAGAGGTCATCAAGGCGATGGTTTCGAATGTGCTCTCAATTGTGGAGATACAAGCAAATTAACAATTTGATTGATGTAAGAAAAATTTTTTTTAAAGATTGACGGCAGTAATTGTATATAATCGACATGCGAATGTTGATATTTAGCAATTACTAGTTAAGTCAATGCATAAAAAGGTACTCAAGGGCACACAATGGATGCCTAGACGTATATTACCGATGAAGGACGTGGAAGACTGCGAAAAGTTTTGGGGAGCTGTCATCCAGAGGAACAGAAATCAACCGAGATTCCGAAAGTAGTGGCGAGCGAAATCGGATCAGCCCAAACCTTACAAGTTTTTACCTGTTTACAGGTAAATAAGTTGATAGACGAATACTTGCAAGGGGTTGTGATATAACACGAGACCAAGTCAGAGAGCTTTAGTTTACTAGAGGTATCTGATTTGCGATAACACTCTATCAGGTGTTAGTAAGGTAAGAAATTAGCGTGGTTAGCAGAATAGTTTGAATGACTAGCCAAAGGGCGTGAAAGCCGCGTATGCGAAAACGACGCTGACCTTATACGTGTTTTATCGAGTAGGGCGGGGCACGAGAAACCCTGTCTGAATCTGGATGGACCACCACCCAAGGCTAAATATAATATACGATCGATAGTGAACTAGTACAGCGATGGAAAGGTGAAAAGAACCCCGGGAGGGGAGTGAAATAGATCCTGAAATTGTGTGCCTACAAGGAGTCGGAGCAGATTTATTCTGTGACGGCGTGCTTTTTGTAGAACGATCCAGCGAGTTAATTTCTAGTGCAAGGTTAAGTCAAGTGACGGAGCCACAGTGAAAGCGAGCCTGAATAGGGCGAATAAGTACTAGGAATTAGACCCGAAACCGGGTGACCTAACCATGGGCAGGTTGAAGCTACTGTAATAGGTAGTGAAGGACCGAACCGTCGTACGCAGCAAAGTGCTCGGATGACTTGTGGTTAGAGGTGAAATGCCAATCGAACTCGGAGATAGCTGGTTCTCCTCGAAATAGCTTTAGGGCTAGCGTCGTACGGTAGCTGATAGGGGTAGAGCTCTGTTTTGGACTGGGGTCCGTAAGGATACCCACCCTTGACAAACTACGAATACTATCAGTGGAACTACGGCAGTCAGAACGGCGGGGCTAAGCTCGT
>JACQGD010000026.1 GCA_016199685.1 Candidatus Saccharimonadota bacterium | reverse complement strand
CATTTTTTGAACTATCAGAGCTATTTTGAGGAGATTGGTCTGAAGTTGTTTTTTCAGACTTATTCTTATCGTCGGCGTTAGGCCCGATATCATGCGCTTCTTGCAGTTTTGCAGCGATCAATTGCTGATTTGCGCCCGCTGCCATCAACTGTGCAGCCATAGTCATGACGCGCGAGCTTGTCTGGTTATTGCTAAATCTGTCGGTCGCCGAAACAATACCCGTCAAGAACGCAGTTGCAATTTGATCATCGAGAATAGGCGCTTCATCTTTTAACGACTCGCTTAACGAGACAAGCATTTCACAAAGGCTACTTGCTGCCCCGTCGCGCCAATCCATACCACCGAGTGAGCTTGGCTGTGCGTCCGTAGAAATCGTAGCAACCGTGGCATCATGAAGGATACGACCATGCGCCGCAAAAGCTTTATCGAGGTGATCTTGCTCTTTTACGCCAAGTGCAATCACCATTTCAACGTTGTACTCGTCGCCTTGGGTAAACTCAAGATCTTTATTGGTGAGCGTCGTACGATATGGTGTAATGAAAATCTTAACCATGTCGCCATCAACTTTGTAGCGAAGGTGATCTGCTTTCTCTTTATCGAGCGCAATAATAAAGTCACGAAGGCTGTCGACCGTCCCCTCAAACGTTTTAGCAGGGTCGAGGAACGTTATCGCAGGAGGAATCGAACCACTAAAGATAGCTGTCGCGCGCTTGTCGAGCTTATTGAGAATCATCGTAAGACCGAGCGCCGCCGAAAGCTCATCGACACTTGGACTGTCGCTCACTGTTACCAATATGCTGCTATTAGTCTTAATCCCCTCGACTATTTGCTGCTTTGCACTGCCTTCGTTCATGATTCCTACTTTTTTGTTTTATCTAGATTTTGAACTCACTATACCATAAGCATGTCAGAGTCGTCAATAAAAAACACGGCTCTTTACATTTTCCCGTTTTTCCTCTATAATCTCAATTTGATTGTAAGTAAAAATATAAGAGATAAAGGAATACCATGCCAATTATCAAATCCGCTATCAAGCGAATGAAGCAAACCATCAAACGCCGCGAGCGTAACGTCGGTATCAAGAAGGATATCAAGGGCGCAACAAAGGCGTTTACAACAACTCCTAGCCAAGAAACACTTTCAAAAGCTCAGAGCGAGCTCGACAAAGCTGTTAAAAAAGGTCTTATCAAGAAAAACACTGCCTCACGTCGCAAAGCAAGTCTTGCAAAAGCTGCGAAAACGGCTGGCGTAAAACCAACTGCAACGAAAAAAGCTGCGACAAAGCCTGCTGCCGCTAAGAAGCCAGCTGCTACTAAAGCACCAGCTGCAAAAGCTACTCCAGCAAAGAAGCCTGCTGCGAAAAAAGCTCCAGCAACAAAGCCTGCTGCCGCTAAGAAGCCAGCTGCAAAAAAGACAACTAAGTAGTTCTCTTGCCTATAAAATAACTCCGTATTTTGCGGAGTTATTTTTTATTGCATCGTGGAAGCAAGCGCGCGCTCGATTAAAAGCCACGGCTCTGTCGTCGTTGACTTGAGTGAAGCATCGGCATTGGCAAATGCAGTGATCATTCTTTTAGCGCCCGACCTGCCTACGCGAGTTGCATGCGGCGCAAGCTTTTGTAACGCGAACGGATGAGCTCCAATATCTTTTGCAACCTCGCTACTTGGCTTATCGCTCACCGCGAGTGCTGCGAGTTGAAATACTTGACTTGAGAGAAGTCCAAATACCATATATGGATCATCCGTCATGCGGAGTGTCTGGAGCATATCGCTCACCTGTTTGAAATTACCTTTGAGCGCAGCGTCGAGTAAGTTAAATACATTTTCCGAAGGGTTTGCCTCGATGACATCTTCGATCAGCTGCGATGAAACTACATCAAAAACTGCGAGTTTCTCAAGTGCATGATGTAATTGCCATTGATCAACGCCCACGCGAGCGACAAGCGTCTGAATACTTTTTTTATCGATGACAAGTTTCTGTTTTCGCGCCTCATCTTCAACCCATTGCTCTGCCTTATATATATCCCGGTCGGTCCAGATCGGAAAATCCACTACTTTCGCAACTTTTATAAGTTCTTTATACGTTTTTGTGCGCTTATCAGGCTTTCCATCCACGAAGATAACATGCAAGTCGTCACCAATTCTCGGCAACCAGTCTACAAGATCATTCCAGACGGATTTATTCGATGAAAGGCCTTTTATAATCACGAGACGGTTACTACTAAATAGCGTCGCACCCATCAGTAGGTCAGGGAGTTGCCGCAACTCGATCTCCGAACCGTCTACTCGTTCAATATCGCCGTCAAACGCAGCAATACGTCGCTCGAGCTCGCGCGTAATCTCAAATGTATTCTCACCACTCAATACAGTAATCATTACTTCTTAGTATACTTGGTTACACCAGTTTACGTGCGAGAATCAGCCGTTCATCGTCAGCGAGGGTCGTACGGTACTTCATGAATCAGCCGTGTAATAATTATAAAACTTGGCAGTATGGACAGATATGCGTACCTCGACCAGCTGCTTTAAACTTTATAATTTCGGTTCCGCAACGCGGACATGCCAAGCCCTCTCGACGAAAGACGCGCGCAAAATCCATATAGCTACCCCGCTTTCCTTCGGCGTTCACATAGTTTTTATCGGTACTACCACCCTTTTCAATCGCAAGATTCATTACCTCGCGCAGTTCGGTATAGAGCCTTACGAATTCGTCTTGCGTAATTGTATTGACCAGACGTTTCGGGTGAATTTTTGCACCCCAAAGTGACAGTGAGTCATTCGGATGACCGGCGCCAAACACCGAGTCACCGCGGTAGACGAGTTGCCCCGTCATTTTGAGGTGTATAACTAATGTATACGCTGTTGAAAGATCGATCATTAATACCTTTGCACGACGACGGACATCTGCAATTGAAGCGTTAATCAGGAAGCTCTGTACATCAGCTACGGCATTTGGAAATGATTTTTCAGTATCGTGATCGATGTTTTTGATTGCTCGACCAATAATTAATTCATGGAGGCCACGACGGACAGTTTCTACTTCGGGTAATTCAGGCATGTATCTATTATACTCTTTTAGCGATTCGGCAGATCATACTGCAGCCTAAGATAGTCCAACGAGAACGTCCTCGTAGTGCCAAATCCATTCCCCGTCGTTTTTCTTACTCCATTGAGTACCGACTGCCCAACTGTTGTTGTTATGTTTGTCGTAATTGGACTCGGACATGTATATGTATTTGTATCGTCACTTGCCACAAATGTTGCTGCAGTACCACTACTATTCACTGCAAACTGCAGATTATACCACTTATTAACATCGACAGTTACGCCTAAGTCGCATGTTGTTTCAGCTCCAGCAGATGCACAGGCTCCTGTCCACCGACCACCATTAAGTGAATGCGTGTATCTAAAATAACAACCAGTCGACGTGCCTGCAGGAGCACTCGGGTTCGACGAAAGACCAAATATCGCACCGTACGCTACACCGCTGGTGGAAAGTATGTCAACTTTTACCCCAACCGAGTAATTAACTGCACCTGACCCAAACATATACATCGTTGAAGGATTTGAAGCTATGAGATTTGAGGAAACAAATGCACTACCATTGGTCTGTCCACCAGTACCGATTCCTATAATCCCGGGGTGGTTTGTCTCACTCGCCTGCGTTACTACCGACCCCTCAATGCTCCCATAAGCCGTCAGTGATGCGTCTAGTATCTTTGATCCAGGTGTGAACGATGAGCTTGTCACATTTATCGACTGCAAGAAATCCTCGTTAAGAGCGTAGGACCCTCGCATAAGTGGGTCACTCGTTATACAGTCTTTCCAGCCGCCATCTTCATAACACCGGAACTTTTTTGTTGCCATATTGTAATACATCGAACCGTTACGCCCCGTAGGATCTCCCGATGTCGTCTTGTTGTCTACGACGAGGCGAGCCGGGAACGGATCAGCACCATCGGGACCACCGCCTACGCGAATGGTATTCGTTAACGTGTCAGCCACCAGGAGTGATCCACCCCCAGCATTTTGAATAACGAATGCCGATGCCGAATCAACGAGGTTCTTGAATAGAGTCGGGGCTGAATTACTGGCCTTTTGTACAAACGTATCATCGAAATACCAAGTACCAGCGACTGATCCATCGCCGCGCATAGTAGCTGTCATCTCAACATAGACAGCTCCCGCTGGGACTACCGTCGCTGCCGCTCTGAAATTGTAGGACGTATCAGGGAGACTACCATTATACGCATCACCACTACTGTAATTAACGACGTTTCCTTGAGCATCGTAGTAAATAAGTAAGTAGCCACCACTTCCTGCTGCGACGTTATTAACGCGAACATACCCGCCATAGTACAGACTATCACCTGGCGTGACTGCCATGAGATTAGAAACCGAATCAAGGAGTGCTGTTGCCGCAGGCTGCTGCACCCTCAAGCTCCCGGCTCCGGTCCTTGCATCTGGTGGACCAACGGTGTCGCCGTTTGTATATCTCCACCCAGCGGTACCGAACTCAAAACCAGGATTTGCAATAAGATTATCGCCGTATGTAACACCTGAACTCACTCGTGCCTGAACAAGATTATTATTTGCGACAAGTCGAAGCGTCGAAGGATTTGGTATTGCCGATCCAGCCGATCCACTAGGAACAACCGAAAGTGACAGACCACGATAATCGTTGGTCAGGTAGGCGCCAGTCCCTGCATTTTGCAATACAAAACTATCGACATTAAATCCGACGACTGTATTTGAGGCGACTGAAAGTGTGTCGTTAAGCTGCGTTTTGCCATTGAACACATTACCTGCCGTAAATGTATTATTCGCGTCTTTTCTTGCCATACTTGACCCGTCGATACCATCGATCACGTCAGCATTAAAGGTAGTCGGGGTACTTGCTAGTCCTGATCGAGGTGACATAGGACCCTCGGTCCACGTCCCACAGCCTGCCGTCGCACATGTCGCTGTTGCAGGCGTAGGAAGTTCAATCTCAATATAGAGGGGATAGTTCGTAAAGACAGCTGGTGAAAGAACTGAGTTATCGCCAATCTGTATGGAAAAAAGTCCGTTTTTTACTTCGACTCGGTACCCACTATCACGTACTTCTTCGCCAAGTGAAGTACCGCCACTGGCAACATTGAAGAGTCTAATCTTCATGTTATACAGACCGTCTGGCTTAATATTTCCACTTGCATCAGTCAGTCGACCTTGAAAATTCATTTTATATGGAACCGTTTGCACAGTTGTTCCACCGGTGGCTTTTTGTATCATTGCTCCAATCGATGTTGCAACTGTAGGAATATTCGACGTTATCGTACACTGACTTGTATCATTTACGGTAAATGTTGCAGCAGTACCATTCCCCGAAACAGTCACGTTCAGCGTTGTCCAAGAAGTAGTAGCAGCAACAGCGACATTACAAGTAGATTCTGTCGAGGCGCTTCTACAAACACCCTGCCAATTCCCGGAATTCACTCCATCGGTATAGCGTAGATAGCATCCATTAGTGATTCCACCTTCAGCAGCAGTCGATACCGCATTAAGGAACCCGGCGCGGAAAGTATAGATACCACCGGAAGCTGAAAGTGTATTTAGCTTTATGCTAGATAAGTACGACCAGTCACCGTTGTTGATCAGTATATTTGTTGTAGCACCAGCATATCCCGCAACTGATGTAGTACTGCTTACCGTTGCGCCAAGAATACCTGGATGACTTCCACCGTCGTTATTCTGCTGTGCAAAGGAACCCCCCGACTGAGCGACTGAAATATTAGCATCAACTGCCGAACCACTCGTAAATGTACCGCTCGTAAACTCTGACTGATAGTTATACCCAAGGCGCGGATCAAGCATTGTACTGATGCAATCTTTCCACGTATCGCCCTCATAGCAGCGGAACTTCTTGGCGATGGCATTGTAGTACATCGCACCGTTATACCCCGTTGGATCACCACTGGTTGATTTGTGGTCAATCACAAGAAGTGTTGGTGTTGCGTCCGGATTGTTATCACCATCGCCAATACGGACTTCAAAGTTCGATGTGTCTGCGACGAGGAGCGGAGAGCCTGCTGCATTTTGGATCGAGAATGCATACAACGAATTCGACGTGTTTTTATACAGAACAGGCGCTGACTGATTTACCTGCTTTGCGTAGATATCATCAAAATCCCATGTCCCAGCGGTAGTTCCCGTGCCACGAACCGTTAGTCCTACAGCGGCATAGGGCACAGCCAAATTCAAATCCAGGGTTCGAGATGAGATTATCGCCGTAGGTCGCACCAGCATCGACTGCTGCCTGAACAAGCGCGTTATTTGCAACCAATTTCAGGGTTGGTGCCGCATTGACTGTTGATCCCGCGGCGCCACTGCTTATCGCGGCAATTGAAAAACCAGTCGCATCATTCATGATATAGCCACCAGATCCAGCAGACTGAAGCTGAAGATTAGATCCAGACTGAGTAACATTAAACCCTACCGCTTTGCCATTGACGACAGAGATCGTATCGTTCGCTTGGGTTTTGCCATTAAACGTGTTGGTCGAGCCTACTGTAAACGTATTGCTTGCATCGGTTCGTGCGAGGCTTGCCCCATCAATACCATCAACCGTATCTGCATTGAATGCGTAGGGGCTTGAACCAAGTGGAGACCGCGGTGTCATCGCACCTTCAGTGAACGTTCCGCAGGCAGCGGTCGTGCAGTTTGCAGTAGCGGGTGTCGGCAGCTCAATCTCTAGGTATAGTGGATAGTTCGTGAAAATACTCGGCGAGAGCGCCGTGACGTCACCAAGTTGAATCGAGAAAAGACCGTTCGTCACTTGGACGCGATTTGTTGTTTCACGAGTTTCCGTCCAGATAGCTGATCCGCCTGTTGCAGCAGAGTAAAGGCGTACTTTCATGTTATACAAACCGTCTGCTTTTATGTTCCCAGCCGCGTCAGTCAACCGTCCTTGGAAGTTAACTTTATATGGAATTGTTTGAGCAGCATGCGCAGTTGATGTATGAAATATTGATGTGAAAAATACAATAAAAAGAACAAATGCAAGAGCAGAACGCATATTGCGCCAAAAGTGACGATGGCTATCGCCTAACCTACCCTGTTTAGTTGCAGTAATTTGCACCTTTTACCTCTGTTTGTTCCCTCGATTGCACTGCTCTTAATAAAGCACATGCTTCAATACCTATTTTACCATTTTACGAGGGTAACCACTAGGGTTATACTACTGCTTCAAGTGATCTTCGATTGCCTTTGACACTTTGCCGTCAGACTTAAGATTTTCCCAATAAAGAACTTGGGTATCATTAAAGAACATTGCATCATCAGGACCGTGTAATTCGTTGCCTAATTTAACGAGTTGCGGTGTTGCTGTAGAAGCGGCTTGGTCTGCTTTTGCGGCAGGATCAGTCGATGCACCTGCAGTTGATTGCTCCTGCAAATAGTACACACTCGTTAGACGATACGACTGGTCACTAAGACGCTGCAATTTACCGAAATATATCTGATTGTTCGACAACACAACAACCTGGTATTTGTTCGACTGTATGTAGTACCCTGATGTTTGCATGCTGTTGTACCAAGTCAGAACTCCGCCAGCGATAACAAGTACTATCAAGATAATAGCAATGAATATTTTTCGTTTCCTCGTCAGAGAAACGTGTTTCTTTGACGATTGAGCCATTGCTCTATTCGGGTGGGCTACTATATCCATATTTTTTTGCATAATTCTTACTCCATTATACACTAAGCGTATACGCAATTATTTTTTTGAACGAGCACTGCGTACTTTTTTAAAGGCTACAAATACAATTCCAATGATGAGCAGCAATACTAACAGCCCGGGCACCACATATCGCCACACTCCCGTAATAAGAAATACGTACCGTGTTTCAGTGGCGTTATTTGCAACTACAGTAACTTTATAAATACCAAATTGGTTAGACGGCACACTAAAGTCAAATGAGCGAGTACGTCCCGCATATACAAGAGGTCCTTCAAATTTAGATTCTGCGCCCCACGGTCCAATAGCAACTTTCATCGCTGGAAAAAAGCCAGTTGCACTTGCACTGTTCGCTGGATTTTTAACCGCAACCGTCCCTTTAACTTTGTCGCCAAACTGAAATATACCAAGCTTTAGATCAGTAATCGCCGCGGATCTTGGACCCACCTTACCGTTTTGCAACAGCAGTAGTGTTCCAACTTGCACAGAAGGAACAATCGTCTGGGGCGCTCCTTGATGAACAGTCGTCGCAAAGATTACCGCGAACACATCACCTTGTGGAAGCTTTGAACTATCAACAGTAAAGCCAATTCTAGCCGACTCTTTACCTTTTAATTCGACGCTGTCTATATCGAGTGTTATACCATCAGTCTCATCAGGCCTGTCGTAAAACTCGAGCGTTCCATCATCCCCAACTTGTTTAAAGAAACGAACCGTCAGCGCCACTTGCGCCGTATCATCAGACCCATTTGCAACATCTACAACGCCTTTTTTTTGCTGCCCTACATCGAGTGTCTCTCTGTATTGCAGTGGCCTCATTTGCAGATTATCAGCAGCAGACGCAGGCGTGCCATGGCCAAGTACAAAAATTCCGACAAAGATAATACATGCTGTTACAATTTTTTTCATGGTATAGTCGTCGCCGTAATCGTTATTGTATTCGTGTAACTGCCAACAAGCTGAGACGGACTAATATCAACTCGAGGCTGTACGGTAATCGTATCTTGTGCACCGCCCGTATAACCACTCCTCGTATATAACGTCGTCGTCGACGACGGAATTGCTGCATACCCATAATTACCAGCAGTGCCCCACTTGCCTGGTAAGGACGGCGCGGCAGTTAACGTAAATCCAAGTCCTTTCGTCGTCCCCTCAACCCATGCCACAGGACTTGCAATAGTACCAGTCGATATTGCAGGAATTGTGTTTGCGCCGCTCGTCAAGTTATTGTTTTGAGCAAGCGACAAGGAATAGCTCGGTGCATCAGTAAGTACCTGTGCCGAGACTGTACCGGTTTTTGATATACCTGGTGTAAGCGTACCGAGAGCGATACTAGCTGTCGTTAAATTAAGTTGTATCGATTGCTGAAGCTGAGCAACGTAGCCATGACTCAATTTATAACTGGCACTTCCACCGCTTCCGTTTAGCGCTTCTCCGCCACCTATAACCATTTTGTAACTACTAGACCCAGCTTGCCCTCCAAAAGGAGCTGCGACTGATGTGTCAATCTTATAGCTGGTACTCGACATACTGTCCGCCGCTACAGGTACAGCTATACCAACTGTTGCAATGAATGCAGCAGCGAGCATACCCCATCCAGCTCGAAAAGACCTTTTCATATGTAGTTAGTATATCATTTATGCTTGTATGCTACAAAAAGAAGCCAGCAAGGAGTAGCAGCACGCCGCCAATTCGAGATACCCTCATAATACGCTGTGCGCGTACTTTCATCGGAACATTTTTCTTAAATGGTAGTGCAGAGGCCAAAATATTTACAGCCGTCATTGCAAGGCCGATCGTCGCGAGATACGTCCCTACTGCGATAGTAAGTGCACGTAGTAGCGAAAGCTGCGGCGATGAACTGCTCGATATATCAGCGCTCGATATATTCAGCCATTTCAGTATCGACTCCCAAGTTTCAACAACTGGAATTGGCAGTAGTCCCCGAGACCCTGCCTCAACAGTCCCCTCCTGGGGACTACCAATTGTCACCCCGTCAGTGGTCGTCTGTGTGTTGGTACCGCTCGATGGAGTAGTAGGTGCTGGTGCATATGTAAGAACAATAGATGCCTCACTGTCAGTAGACCCGCAACTATCGATCGCCTTCAGGGTAATGGTGTGTGTTCCAGTCGTCAAGTGAACTGGTGCCTCGTATGTCAATTGAGTCGTATCTACAGATATTATGCTGTCAAATCCACCATCAATCCGTACTTCAATTTGCGACGACTGTCCTATGGAGCCTTTCAGAATTGTCGTAGGCTCCGTGACAACACTGTCACTTGCCGGACTTGCAATAGTAACTGATGAACCGCTCCCACAAATAATCGCATTTACTTCAGAGCTCGCTTGAGCACTGACTATCGAGCTATTAGCGCCTAAGAAACAGAATACGCTAATAATTCCAAGAAGAAAGGAGCTACTTTTTCTTCGTATGTGTGTTTTTACGTCTAAACCAGGCATATCCACCTCCGATAAGTACAAATACGATTAGTAAAATCGGAATATAGCGTGGCAAAATAAGTACATACCCCGAAACAGCCTTCTTTTTATCGAGAACCGTTTGCTCTAGTTCAACATTATAAAGTCCAAACCAAGAGGCATCCTTCCATTCAAGAGAAAATGCGCGCGTCGTTTGAGGAAGCACAGTGTACTGCTTTACTTCTTTATATTTAACATTGCCAAATACATCTTTGACGGTATAGGTGATGTCGTTCGTAAAATCACTATTGCCGGTATTTTTTACCGTGGAATCGGCGTGAAGTGGAGGCTGTAGCTGCCAAAATGGAATACTGGTCGAAGTAACCTCGCCCGAAGTCGTATATTGACCATTAACCGTTGCGTACAAAATAGAACCAACTCGCTTTTTACGCACAACAGAATTCCCACCACCTTGATTCTCAGGAGGTTGTGTTTCAGCGAATATTACACCATAGTGGCCGCCTGGCGCGGCCTGCTTTGGCACTGAAACCGTATATGGCACTTCCATAGACTTACCTGCTTCAATGCGGAATTTTGTCTTTGGGAATCGTACCCACCCATATGCATCGGCATTTTTAGGAGTATCTGTGAAGTTAGGCTCGTATTGCTCATTTGTCACAGAATAAGGACGACTGTAGACAATGAAGTCATATGCCACTTTTCCATCATTCACAATAGTAAGCGTATCCTCAACAGTATCCCCGGCATCAATCTTGTATTTACTGTTTACAGGAGAGAGCGTAATACTCTCATCCCCTGGACTCTGTGCCGACACCGTATGTGCTGCACTAAATCCAAAAACCATCGATACTGCTACTGCAAGAACTAGCCTACTAATTCTCATATACCTATACGATATGCCCATATTGCCCCTCAAATTCATACTCATTACCCTCATTTGTTGTGTCTAATAATGAATTATACCATGAGAGTTATAGCTCACCTAGATATATATAAATGTGATTGACGTAACTGTACTCCAGTTTCCGGCCGTGTCCTTTGATCGTATATATAGTCTATGCTGACCTAAGCTAAGATTATTAACTGTTTTTGTTGCGTTGAGTTTACCGCTATTATACGTCATAGATGTACCGTTTCCCTGCCCCGGATCAGTGTCAATATAAAACTCTCCACCCGCAACACCCGATAAGCTATCCGCGACTGTCGCTCCTAGTGTTACATTAGCACTCCCCAAAATAAAGGTATTGCTCATCGTTGCATTCGTAGCAGTTGGTGCTGTTTTGTCTATCTTAATCGGCGACATTGTTACCGAATTGGTGTTGTCCGCGTTATCTACTACCGTACCTGTTGCCGATAAATTATTCGCCTCCGTAGTGAGTGTCGTTGGACTTGAACATGATGCGATGCCAGATAAACTATCTGCACACGTATAGGCAACCGTCACGTTCGAATTATTCCAGCCGTTTGCGTTTACTCCAGGAGACCGCGTAGCCACAATCGTTGGTTTTGTAGCATCGATACTTACCACAACTGTTGTTGTCGATGTATTGCCAACATTATCAACAGCAGTTCCCGTAAACTGTTGACCGATACCTTGCGATGAAACAGTTATCGGACTTGTACAGCTCTCGACACCCGATACCGTGTCACTACATTGGAACGTAATAGTGACAGGTGTATTATTCCATCCAAGTCCATTAGGTGCCGTATTTACACTCGCCGTAATATTTGGATTACTCTTATCAATCAATACACTAACCGAGCTAGATGGAACACTCTTAACACCTCCATCTCCGACCGCTACGACATAGTATGTATGTGAACCTTCAGAGCTTGCCGAATCGACATATGTATTCGTATTTGACGTTGCTATCTTTTGATCATCCCTATAGACATCGTAGGAAGATGCATCGGGAATAGCACTCCAAGATAAGCTTGCTTGAGTTGATGGTGTTGTCGCATGAAGGCCGGATGGTGCACTTATCCATTCGTTCTTTACTCCGTAGATTAATCCGTAGTTTGCGCCAAAATTAGACACTAGGTTTGTCGCATTAGACCGAAATGCAATGGAGTGTCCATCTGCACTGATGTCATGCTCAAAGCTTCGTGCATCGCTCACATCCCCATTAGAATTTCGCGATAAGAGCTCTGTTGTTCCACGAAGTCTGTCTCTCAAAAAAACATCAGGATACATATTATAGTCTTGGCTATCAAAGAAAGTCAAAGAGCTAAAAAGTACAAAGTTGCCATCATTACTTATGGACGGTCGATCAAGCGTTGTTCCTGTTGTAAGTTTATTATCATCACTGTCAAGTGACGCCAATTCAACTTCACCTGTAGCACGGTTGTATACGTACACGTCCGTATTGCCTATTGAGTAATGGCTAGGCACTATGTTTCTACCCCCGTCGAGAAAGGCAATGTAATTTCCATCACATGAAATCGATGGAGATGCATTAAGTTGTGAATCTGTGTTGGGATTGATGTACATAGGGACAAGTGGAGATTGATTCATATCTACTACATATATTCTCTGGCGCGGCGCCATGACAAAAGGATCATAACTTACCGCATCGCCTTCAACAATATTATTGCCCGCAGAATCGAATACAACTGTCTGCCCGTCACAACTAATACGTGCACTGTGCGTTGTCGTATATGTTGCCTGAGATTGACTTACAGGAGAGCGCGACAGCAGTCTAACAAGTCCTGTCGAAACATCTTTTACATAAATTCCCCCGTAATTAGTAGGCGATATTCCTGATAATAGCGTTGATGCAAATGAGTGAAATACAATACGATCACCATCACTGCTTATGTCAGGCCCAGCGCTATCGTCATTGATCTGACCGCCAGTTTGGCTCGTGCTTACTCGGAGTATTGTCCCAGTTTGGAGATCACTTCTAAAAATGTCAGATTTGTTATTTGTATCTCCAGCCACAAGATCCGAGGCAATCGATTCGAAGACTACATATCGGCCATCACTCGTAATACGAGGATTTTCACTTTTACGATTTCCTCCAGTACCACTTAAAGAAACACTGACAAGTTTTGTCTCGCTGTTAACTTTATCTTTGACGTATATTTGATATTCTCCATTCGTTGAGGCAGAAACTACATTTGTCGCTCGTGACTGAAACGCAACATACCTTCCATTGCCGCTAAGTGCAGGATTTTGAGCAATCGCATTTGGGTTATCACCCGTCGTGCTCTCACTTACTATGCCGATGCTCGCATTATTTATCGTTGCATATACTGAACTGACTGTTCCTAAAGAAACAAAAACACCAACCATTACGATTGATGCAATCCACTGCTTAGCTCTCATGATTTACCCCCCTACTTGTATATGAGTAAAGTATATCACGGCCTCTTGCTATAAACCATTTATAAATTAAAGGCAGTTCCTAGTTGGTTGTCGCGGTGTATGTCACCGTATCCGTATATACACCAGCTGGTTGCGATGACGTTGCGCGAACACCATACCAAACCGTTGTTAGATCGAGATTTGCTGTTGCTGCCGTCGTTTTGATAGTGTTTGCAGCACCCGTTGCTGGCATTCCGGCCCAAGTCGATGTGCTTGAAGTAACGTTTGACTCTCCGCTATACGCAGTAGCGCCGAAGCCACCAATATTAACTACTCGGTATCCCCATTTATTAGTAGCAAGAACCGTTGGTGATGCCTGAGTACCCGCATGAGCACCAATAGTATTGCCCCCACTCGTAAGGTTTGTCGTGGCATCGCTATCTGCAAGGGTTAACGTGTAGCCTGCAGTGTTATTTGTACTCACATACACACTATCGCTTGAACTGCTCAAAGAACCTCCAGCTGTCGGAGTCACAGCAATGGCGACAGTAGGGCCAGAAGATATACTAATAGTTGCAGCAACCGTTGCATTGATCGTTGTATTTGCGTTAGAAAACGCCGCAGAAGCAAGAATAGGCGAAGCTATGACAGAAACCAAAGAAGAGATACCACCTACAACTGTAGAGACTACCCTCTTATTCGCTCCCATGCCTCACTCCTTTAGTTTAAATAACTATTAATTCGTCGTTGCCGTGTAGGTCACAGTGTCAGAATAGACACCAGCAGCCTGTGCACTTGTTGCACGCACGCCATACCACACAACCGTCTGATCGCCACTCGCTGTCGCAGCCGTCGTCTTCAACTGTTGTGGTGATGCGCTCGAAGGTACACCAGCCCATTTCGATGTACTGCTCGGATTGCTTGGTTCCGCAGCATACGATGCCGAGAAATTTCCGCCGGCTACAGCGTAGCCCCAGCTATTACCTGCAAGTACCGTTGGCGATGCAAACGTACCGTTATGTGCCGCGATGTTGTTTGCGCCACTCACGAGATTTACGTTCGTATCTGCATCGCTCAGTGTCAATCGATACCCTGCAGTATTGTTTGTACTGACCGAAACTGTATCACTCTGGCTACTTACGACACCACCCGCAGTAGGCGTTACAGCAATCGCAACAGTTGTGCCTGTCGAGATACTAATAACAGAATCAAGTGTTGCGTTGATTGTTGTATTTGCTGGCGAGAATGCAGCCGATACCATAGCTGGTGATGTAATAAGTGCAACAGCGAGCGTAGAACCAACTATTGCCGAGATTTTCTGTTTTGTTATTTTTATCATATTGCCCCTGTTTGTTGTCTATATTTTAAACTTTAAACCCACTATACCATTACGCTACTGCTTGTGCAACATATTTTATAGTTACTACAAAAATTGACACCGAAGTGCCAATTAAATGCGAGTGTAAGATTCTCTAAAGTCGTACTTTGCTTGTTACCTTTGCAACATCAGGGATTTGTGTCCTAAATAGCCTTAAGAGTTCCTGATTCGTCGCCTTGAGCGAACCCTTTGCGTCTCTACATGTGGTCGTCCAGAGTGACTTTACCACGTTACTTCCCTGCAGTACTTCATATCGATACAGTCGACCAGTCGCACAGACCCCGCGCATATCATCGGCGTCGCCCTCAAGTTCAGTACCTTCCATCATATCGGCACGGTCAAGCGCGTAGACAAATTGCTCGTACGCTTTTGAGTTATTGGCAAGGTCGCTTGTTTCAAGCTGGCTTTGGAGATACCCCTGATACGTTGTTAGGTTACGTGTCGTTGGTGTCGCAGTAATTGTATAAGAATGGAAAAGATTATCACCTACAATTGGCCCACGTACCGTCATTCGAACACTCCGATCGAGTGACGTATTGAGTAACGCCTCTTTACCATTGTTAACGACAGGCTCTTCTGATCCACCAAAAAGTGAGCGGCCCACAGACACAAGTGCCGCAACTGCCACAATAATAACGATTAATACCAACACAATTGGAACGACTCGCTGAACTCCACTGTTATTCATACTTACATTTTACCACATACATGCTAATATGTCAATACGTATATGGTTAGTTACGCTAAAACGGTGCTTCAGGCAAGCGAACTTCGCAAAAAACAGCATCCGACTCCCAATAATCGTACTTGCGGTCATTAATGTCGACTGGACAGTCTCCAGCACTATTATTTATCGTGACTCCGAGCCAAATACCGCTTTGCGGATCGGAGGTATAGTTCTGATACGAGACAACAACTCCGGCCGAGCCGAACTGAGATGCTGGCAGGTCAGCCATAGTCTTCTGCTTACTGTTTACCTTTCCTATTTTCGAGAGCTCGTCATCGAGCGTAGAGCTATATTCATGCCTTGAGGCTGCATAATACAAATCACGACAGTACCCTCCATCATTGAACGGCGTTGGAACTTGCGCTGCAAGCGGATCACTGGTCGGAGTGAACTGCGCATTAATTTCAGGACCTTTGATATTTTTATTGCCAAGGCAGTACCGATTATTTATCGGCATCGTAGGATATTTTCCATAGTTGGCTTGATACGACATAAATAACTTCTGATACCCCTTAAACTCTGATATCCACATAGCATTTCTTGCACGAACAGTAACGCCGTTGAAAGCAACAATAACGATGGCAGCAAGGATGCCAATAACGACGATAACAATAAGGAGCTCAACAATCGTGAACCCTTTTTTCGATGTACGCTCAAGCTGCATCATATGCCATGATTATATCGCTTACGGTTTACATGCACAATACAATTGTCTAAACGACATAAAGCTATTGCTTTAAAGTCAAATCTGTGCTTTAATATACATAAACACCATGAAAACAAACAGTACTAAACTTCTCGCTATTGCCCGTTCATTTCTGACACAATACAAACGCTCTTGGCAGCTATGGCTCGGCGTCTGCATTGTTATCGTCCTGTGCGTCGGTGGCTCAACCGCTGCATTAATGTTCATAAAAGCGCAGGCACCTAGTGAAGCCGCACAAACTGAAACAGTGAAGAATGGCGATGGAAAAAAGAGAACAGACTCACCAAAGAACTCATCCCCTAGCTCATCAAATGGAGGAGAAAATACCGTCACTCCTGGTACAGCTCCTTCAGATACAGCGCAGCCGACAAATCCCTCAAATCCCAGTGGCAGTAATTCACCTAGCAAATCAACATCATCACCAAAGCCCTCAGGTTCGTCTTTTTCGAGCCCTGCAACAGGGCCCACCTCCCAACCTACTACCCCTGTAACACCTCCAACCACCCCAACGGCACCGGTCGTTACCTCACCCTCTGGTCAAGCTGTACCCCGCGGTGACTTCGGAACATGGAGACAGATTTTCTATGACGATTTTACTAAAGATGCAGCGCTTGGATCTTGGGGCGAAGACTGGAACGCTGATAAGATTGTCTACACTGGCGCCCAAGGGCAGCAATGGCGCGCGTACCCAAAAAGCTACGTCGACACTTACGACAAACGACCATATCGATCCGACCAAGTATTGAGTGTCAAAAACAGCATGCTCAACTTTTGGCTTCACAATGTCGACGGCAAGCCAGCTGGCGCCAACCCTTCTCCACTTATCTCAAACGGATCTCAGTATCAAACATACGGTCGATACAGTGCACGATTTAAAGTTGATACACCTAACCTTAGTGAATACTACGTCGCATGGCTCCTTTGGCCTCAATCTGAACGATGGCCGCAAGATGGAGAGTTCGATTTCCCCGAGGGAAACCTTGCTGGTAACGTTGGTGGATTCCACCACTATAGCGGCGCTGGCTCTTGTACGAATGGCTGCCAAGACGCAGCGAACATTCCCGCTGGAACAAAATTTACTGATTGGCATACGTATACGATTGAGTGGACACCAGGAAGAATCAAATATATTCTTGATGGCAACGTCGTACTTGATAGTACAAAATGGGTTCCCTCAGGACCGATGCGATGGCAGCTGCAAACAGAGACAGGCGGCAATGGAACACATAGTGGTAATTTGATGGTTGACTGGGTTGCAGTCTGGCGCTACCAAGCGTAACTACTGACCAGTACTCCCAAAGCCACCACTTCCCCGCATCGTCTCACTCAACTGCTTCACTTCTGTCCACTCAGCTCGTTCGTAGCGGGCAATGACCAGTTGAGCAATACGAAGATCCGGAGTGATCTCGAACGGCTCTTGCCCAAGATTGATAAGGAGCACACCGACTTCACCGCGGTAGTCTGCGTCGATAGTTCCGACTCCGTTTACCATAGTAATTCCATGCTTTATGCTTAGCCCACTACGCGCACGGATTTGCGCCTCGTATCCATCAGGAAGTGCAATCGCAAACCCGGCCGGAATCATCCGACGCTCCATTGGCTGTAGCGTGACTGGTTCCTGTAGGCATGCACGAATATCCATACCGGCCGCGCCGTCTGTTTGATACGTTGGTAGCGTTGCAGTATCTTTAAGTCTTATTATTTCTATCTTCATGCAAGAATCTCCTCTAGTTCTATACGAAACGATGCAGTGTCACGGAACACAATCCCTCTCATACCGACAGCAACCGCACCCTCGACAAATCGAGGCTGATCATCGGTAAATACACACTCATTTGGTTCGAGTGCTAATTGAGTGGCGATCGTCGTATATGCCAGTGGGTCTGGTTTTGCCACGCCCATATCGTACGACAACCCGATGACATCGAATACTTTCATATTCTCCTCGCCCAAAAGCTCCTTAATTCTGTTTGCTCCAACATTCGACAATATAGCTAATCGGTAGGTGCTTTTCAGAGTATGTATGTACTCAAAGAGACCTTTGTTAATAGGATTTGCATGCATTCGATCAAACACTTCTTCTTTCGACAGATCACTCATTGTTGCAATATGACTAGCAAAATCCTCTACAGAAATATGACCAAGACTTAGACGCTTCATGTTATCGTTTGCTTGCTCAAGTAACTCCGCGTCATTTGCAAATAATTCGTCACGCAGAGGTACCCATGCTTCCACAACAAGTACACCGAAACAATCAAAAATAATGGCTTTAATAGGAACATTCATATACGTAGTATATCACTCCCCCTATTAGCGAGTTACTACACTATGGACATATGCGCAGGCGTCCTGCCAGCTAGTTTTGTCATACGCTACAAACTGTAGTTTTGAATACAATCCTGTTTCAAGGCGCTCCAAAACTTGAGCAAACGTCCGCAGCGCAACAAGTCGAGTATTGTTTCGCCGAGTATCTAGAAGCAGTTCAGTAAACATCTCAGCATTCATAATCCCCTTTTTCTCAACTCCGTATGCCAGTAATTCGATCGCATATCCATCAGGCCCTGATGTCATCGCATGATCGGGCTGCACAAGATACTCTGGTATTGCAAGACTCGGTACACTTACAATGCCCAGAGTGTTTTGATCACCTACCATCCTGCGTCGATACCGAGATGCTACATATTCAGCAAGTCCTTCTTCAAAAAATCTTCCTCTTATCTTGTCATCATTAGTAACAATAAATCCTGAACGACAGAATAGTTTT
>JACQGD010000025.1 GCA_016199685.1 Candidatus Saccharimonadota bacterium | reverse complement strand
GTGCACGCTCATAATCGTTTGCGGCAACATTTATTTCGTACCCAAGACCGTGAACATCAACAATAACTGATGAATTAAATTTTTCTGCTACTACCCCTATTACGTGTGCAATCATAATTACAAGTATGTCATACCAGCCTAGCTATGAAAAGCTCGTACTGTTTTAATTGCCGCGTGAACTGCCCTGAGGCTGCCTATTATTTGGCGTATTAGGTGAAGGAGCGGCTGTAATCGTATAGGTCAACTGCGAGGTTGACGTTTCAAAATCACTACTTGTCGATGGCGTGAATATTGCACTTATTTGATGACTACCGAGTGTCAATGTTGATGTCGTAAATGCTGCATCCCCGCCCGAAACTGGTGCCGTTCCAAGGGTGAGGGCGCCATCTTTGAATGTTACTGTTCCTTGGGCAGTCGAGGGCAAAATAGATGCAGTGAACGTCACACTCGTTCCAAGCTGAGCAGTGCTACTCGGGCTCCCTGCAAATGTCATTGTCGTCTCAACTGGACTATCAGTATCAGCTTCCTTCTCGTCAGGTTTCTGCACTGGTGTCTCGACTACTGGTTTTGTCGCACAGCTAGCTGTAGGAAGGAATGTAGAGATGAAGTATTCAGCACGAGTCTTACCTTTGACCTCACTCTCAGCCAGACTTCCATCCGCACATACTTGACGCTGGACAATTCCACCAGGAACTGCAAATTCTGTTGAATCACCAACCAATATATTTCCCATTGCTTTAGTAAAAATTGGACCCGCCATGATTGAACCACCATTTGCCATAGCGGTATTGTCATTATTGCCGACCCACACACCAATGGCCATATGTGGCGTATAGCCAATTGTCCATGCATCGCGTGAATCATCCGTCGTGCCGGTTTTGACAGCGACTTTCTTTACGGCCCGTGTCTTTGCATCGTAGACATTTAGGGAACTTCCGAATATCGATGCCCTCGCAGAATTGTCAGAAAGAATATTGGAAATGAGATACGCACCTTGTTCACTTATGACTCGATTGCTTGATTCAGATGCTCGGTAAATTTTTTCGTCGTATTTACTATTAATACCCTTCGTCGTTGTCGTATTATATTGCAAGCCTTGATTAGCAAATCCTGCATATGCATTCGTCATATTGACGAGCGGCACTTCTGCAGTACCGAGCGCAAGAGCAAGCCCGTATTCTTTATTTGGATCAATCGCAATACCCCACCGAAGTCTGTTTTTTTGTCGTGCAGAATAGTTGCAGGGGTAATCGTTCCATCAGCAAGCGCTTGGGAATAGTAGATCGGCTTAAAACTACTTCCCGGCTGACGCGCCGTCGTTACCATATTTACCTTGCCAAAGTTCTCGTCGTTCCAGTTATAACTTCCTATGAGACCACGCACCTCACCTGTACTTGGATCAATCGCAACTGCACTTGCGTTGCTCCCTCCGTTTCGATTTATCGTCCTCATGTTTGCATCAATAGCAGCCTGGAGTTGATTTTGTACATTCATATCTAGCGTTGTCGTCACCTGATAGCCGCTACGAGTTACTTTTTCCTCACCATATTTATCATAGAGCTCCTTCATTACCATTTCCGTGTAATGCGGTGCTTTGCTACTATCGGCAAGCGCTGTGACTGGTTGGAGTGGAAGCGCTTCAGCAAGCGCCGCGTCTTTCTCTTGCTCAGTTATGACACCATTATCAAGCATGCGTTTAAGCACAGTGTTTTGTCGCTCTTTTGCATACTCCATATTGCCGTAGAGTGGCGAATAGGCATTTGGCGCAGGTAGGATCCCAATTAGCATAGCGCTCTCACCCAATGTAAGATCTGCTGGTTTTTTACCGAAGTAGGTTACTGCAGCATCCTCAATTCCAAATGAATTACCGCCAAAGAATGCAGAGTTAAGATACATATCCAGAATCTGATCTTTCGAGTAGGTTTGTTCGATAGCAATCGGTACAACACCCGTATTGTTCCTGTTCATTAAACGCTCTTGATCGGAAATATCCCGAGCAAAGTACAAATACGTAATCATTGGCGTTACTATGAGAAAAGCAAGAACGGGCGTACCGAAGTACAGGAATCGTTTTTTCCAGCTAAGGCTACGTAACCATCGGAAGCGACGCCGGGCTTGTCGTTTTGCATGCTGTGCCGGCGTAACGCGCTTGGTGAATTTTCCTTGGCGTACCATTTCTCTTATTATACCAAAGTTACTGGTATTTTACTGATACAACTTATTTCTTGCTGTCAGCTTCACCCTCGATAGAAACATGCGGCAAAATTCGATCAAGCCATTTTGGAATCCACCATGCACTTTTGCCAAGCAGTGTCATGACAGCGGGAACAATCGTCATTCGCACAACGAATGCATCAATTAAAATACCGAACGCCAGCCCGAACCCAATCGACTGAATTGTCGCATCGTGGTTAGTGACGAACCCTGCAAATACGGCTACCATGATGATGCCCGCGGCTGTGACAACCTTACTACCGAGGCCAAAACCACTCACTACTGCAGCTTTTGCATCCTTTGTTTTTTGGTACGTCTCGTGCATGCTCGATACTAAGAAGAATTCATAGTCCATTGCAAGTCCAAATAATACGCCAATCGCAATGATTGGAATGAAACTTACGATTGGCCCGGGCGCGTCCGCAATCCCAAACCAACCCCACTGAAAAATCGCTACCATTGCACCGAACATAGCCAGAACTGACAGCAAGAATCCGATCGTTGCTTTGATTGGAACGAGAATTGAACGAAATGCGATAATCAAAAGCACCAACGACAGTCCAACAACAACTGCTAGATACTGAGGGAGCGCCTCACCAAGCTTGTCATTGATGTCATTTTGTAACGCAGTTGAGCCTGTGACACTCAGCTCAACAGATGTATTACCCGAAAGCGCACTTCGACTAGAGTCATCGCGAAGATAGGCAATTAAATCCACAGTAGCCTTATCCGAAGGAGCTGATTATGGAATAATCTGAATAGCCCCCTTTGTCCCATCATCTGTCGCCATTGCAGGTAGTGCCTGCGCTACATCACTACGTTCGGCGATCTTATCAGCTACTTTTTTAAGCTGTATGAGTTTTGCATACTGTTCAACGTTTTTATCAATCTCCGCTAGCGCAGCCTCTTTCTGTTTTTCGCCTTCAGCTTGCATCATCGCAATCTGTTGCTGTAGCGCTGATGCCTGTTCAGGAGTAGTAATCATTGCCGCTTGCTGAGCTAACGCAGTTTGCTGCTGCGTTGTTACCTCAGCAACTTTCTGCTGGTATTGCTGCATTGCGGGCTCACGGATCGCTGCACGGTCGTTATCGCTGACTGCAGGAAGATTTTCAGCGACAACGAGAAGTGGGCCATTAAATCCTGGGCCAAAACCCTTTGCAAGAATTTCGTACGCTTTACGCTGTGTTGTGTCTGTCGCCGCGTATTCATCCGTAGGAAGTCCAAGTGTTAGATCACGTACAGGTAGTGCAAGGACTGCAATAAGGACAACGCCTGATACAAGTGCGATAATCGGATGCTTCGTCAGCGTCTCGCCCCACCTATACCAAAACTTCTGACGCGAAACAGCATGCGTATCTACGGGGCCACGTTTCTGCGCCTCTGCAACAGCTTCACGATCACGCCGTGGAAAAACACGCTTACCTGCAAGTCCAAGGAGAGCTGGTACTATCGTAATCGCTACAAGCGCTGCAAGCGCTATCGTCGCAGCGCCAGCCAGCCCCATAGTAGTCATGAACGGAATGTTCACAATTGATAATGCAGAAAGTGCGATAACGACCGTGGCAGCGGCGAAGAGCACCGCATTACCCGCCGTACCGATAGCACGAGCAGCTGCATCTTTGTAGGAATACCCATCCTTTGCATACGTACGGTATTTATTAATAATGAATAGCGAATAATCAATACCAACAGCAAGGCCAAGCATCACCGCCAGTACAGGGGTTGTGGAGCTAATATCGACAACGTTGCTTAGTGCAAATAGTCCGCTCATACTCGCCACGACTGCAATCAGGGCTGTTGCAATAGGCATACCTGCTGCGACCAGTGACCCGAGCGTCATAAGGAGAACAATCAGCGCCAATACAACACCGCCAATTTCACCGACCCCTAAAATTTCGCCGGGAACACGGTCAATAACATCGCCACCCATTTCGACAGTGAGACCATTTTTACGGACATCACCGACCGCAGCATCAACAGCATCTATCGTATTTTTAGAAACAGAGCCCGTTTCACCTTCAAGCTGAAGCTGCATATAGGCAATCCGCCTATCATCAGAGATCGCAGTTGCGTTCTCAAATGGACTGACAACCCGAGACACACCGTCGATGTCAGTTAGTTTTCTCGTAAGATCATCTATCTGAGATTGATAGTCTTGAAGCGTCTTGCCTGCAGGAGTTTCAAAAACAATACGTCCCGATCCCTTCCCGGCATCTGGGAATAGTTCGTTTACTCGATCGAGTGTCTTTTGCGCTTCAGTCCCCGGTATCGAAATTGATGATGACGTTGGTTGCATAAAATGAACTGCTAGAGCACCAAGAATAGCTAATGCTACAGCCCACCCCGCAATGAACCTCCATGGATGAGCAAATGCGATCGCTCCAAGTTTATGTAAATTATTCCCCATTATTTTCTCCCTTTGTTTTATCATAGCCTAGTTCATGTGCATCGACGAGTTCAATTATTTTTCGCATCGGTTCAACGTACCGTATAAAAGTTGGTTGATAATATCGTTTTGCCCCTTCACGCGTTTCGGTTATCAACTCGGCTTCACGAAGTATCTTTATATGATGCGAAACAGCAGGTCTCGATAAATGTGTATATTTCGTCAGCTCCCCCACACTTAGCTTTGCGTGATGTGCGAGGAGAAGTATAATCTCTTGCCTCGTCTTATCACCCATAGCATTAAAAAGTGGAAGTACCTGAAGGAACAAATCGTCATCTTTTTTCAGACTCATACATTCTATGATACGACTATGGTTTAAATTTTTCAACCAATATCATTGACTGTCCGACAGATTTACACTAAGTATTTTCAATAT
>JACQGD010000036.1 GCA_016199685.1 Candidatus Saccharimonadota bacterium | reverse complement strand
GTAAGTCTCAATCTGCATCCTAGTGAGTTACAGGTTGTCACGCACTATACCGCATTTGGATCAACGAATTTTTACAGAGATAAGTGGTACTACCTTATAGGTTTTGTCTTTTTCGGTATTCTCAACTCGATACTGTATGTCACGTTAGCATGCAAGATCTATCGCCATAAGGGCCGGGCACTCGCTATTCCATTTGCATGGCTTGGACTTATTGTTATTGTCCTAGCAACCGCAACTATTTACCAAGTCTTAAAAGTTGCAGCACTCTCATAAAATCATGCAAGATTTAGAAATACCCCTTGGCAAACGAAAGCCACTCTATAGATTCTTCGAAATGGTGCCTGCGTTGCTCAGCTATAGTGCAATTATTATACTCTTCGTATTGTCAGTGATTGAGCCGCTCCTCGCCGCTATCTATTTAATGCTGATTATCATCACGACACTCGTAAAGGCGATCGGCATTGCTTACCATACATTTAGAGGACATCGTCGTCTTATGAATGCTCAAAAGGTCGACTGGCATAAGCGTCTCGATGATCTTGAAAAAACACTCGACGGTGAAGCGGTTGCTGTCCGACACGGAGACTCATTTGGTCAAGATCAGCATATCGAGAATATCGAGGTTCTCAAGAGCCAGCCTGGTATGTATCCACGACCATCATCGCTCTACAATGCGATTATCATTGCAACGTACAATGAATCTATTGAAGTTCTAGAGCCGACCGTTCAATCAGTGCTCAATACGACCTATGATAATGAACACATAATTATTGCGATTGCTTATGAAGAGCGTGGTGGCGATGCAATTGAAACAACAGTGCAAACGCTTAAGAAAAAATATGGAAGTCAATTCAAGGCATTTCATCTGATTAAGCATCCTAAAGATATGCAAGACGAAGTTGTTGGTAAGGGTGGAAACATAACGTACGCAGGGTTCTTTTTAAAGAAGTGGTTAAAAGAGCAACGGATTGAATACAGTGATGTTATTGTAACTACATTAGATAGCGACAACAGGCCACACCCGACGTACTTTGATTATCTCACTTATGAATATATTGTTCACCTAGATCGAAAGAAGTTATCGTATCAGCCAATCTCTTTGTTCTTGAACAATATCTGGGATGCTCCGGCGCCGATGCGTGTACTAGCGACGGGTAACTCGTTTTGGAATATTATTAGTTCCATGCGGCCTCATACGCTTCGAAACTTCGCATCACACTCTCAGCCAATGGATGCGCTTGTCGAAATGAATTTTTGGAGCACTCGTACAATTGTTGAGGACGGACATCAATACTGGAGAAGTTATTTCCACTTTAATGGTGATTATTCGGTGACTCCTATTATGGTACCTATTTATCAGGATGCGGTTTTGTCTGATACGTATGTGAAGACGTTGAAGGCGCAGTTTATTCAACTAAGAAGGTGGGCATACGGCGCCTCTGATGTTCCGTATGTTGCAACGCACATTTTTACGAAGAAGCGTACCGTTCCGTTCTGGCCGGCTGTCGCAAGGCTTATTAGACTTACCGATAGTCATGTCACACTTGCGAGTGTTGCGCTGCTCGTGGCGTTTGGGGGCTGGGTTCCGTTGTTCCTTAATCCAAACTCTGTGCATAGCATTGCCGCCCATCAGTTGCCTGATGTTATTAGCGGCGTTCAGCGAGTTGCTATGATCGGAATCTTCATTATGGTATTCCTAACGTTCAAGATGCTGCCACCTCGCCCTGCACGCTACAAGCGTCATCGTACCGTCGGAATGCTTCTACAGTGGGTACTAATGCCTATAACGGGTATTGCATACAGCTCCGCCTCGTCTTTTACATCTCAAACTGCGCTGCTCCTTGGGCGATACTTCGATAAATTCGATGTAACCGAGAAGGCTACCGTTGGTACATCAACAAAGACGAACCCAAAGCGCAAAAGAAGTTGGCTCGCTAGCTTCCGTCGTTCTCGTTAAAAGAAGGCCTACCGCGCTTTCTTACAGCTGAAATCAAATGGTGCTTTGCTGCATATTGTACTGCCGCTAGCTCATCAAAACGCTTCAACGTCAGATATGTTGTTTGGCTAATGAGTGCAGAGGTGAGCTGACCGCTGGTATCCATCGATAGCTTGTCCTCAACTGTCTGTGCCAGCCACAAACTTTCGTACTGTGCGCCATGGACATCGTGAGAGAACGCAGCTGCGATGCTCAGTATGAGTTTGCCAAGATTAAACGTGGCCGTAGTGCCGTCTTTTTTGAGTATCTGCGCATTCTCAGCAAGTGATGGTCTCTCGTATGTGGTAAAGGTGATACCATTGTTCATTCCTTGCCGTCTCCGCCATACAACGGGCGTTTTTTTACTAGCTCGAGAATTAATGACTTTTGTTGGCTCATTGCGTGAATTAATACATAACATAGCTATATATTGTCATAACGCTGTTAATAATGCTAGTGGATAACTACTAGGTCGTAGTTGGACCGAATTTTTTGCTTCGTTCCAAGTGCGATCGTACTCGAATGAAATATGAAATTTTTCGAGTGCTGATGGTTTTTTTGTAATTGATGTGTTTGTTTGGTTTGTAGCCATGGAATAATATTAGCACAAGCATGATACTTTGTCAATGCCTATGATTTTCTCATGTATATCATGAGCAGCATATACAAGGGTAAATGTAGCAAAATATAATGTGGAAAACTGTAGATACAATTGTGGGTAAACTGTGAAGCAGGGTGCTATAATAAGCACAAGCAGCACCGAAAGTAGGGTCGTTGCCGAAAAACAAAACGAATTCATATGAAAATAGCTTGCCAAAATTGCAAGCTATTTTTTTATGAAATTGCTACATAAAAATAGACACCCAATTTGGGTGTCTATTTTTATCATAATCTTGGTGGGCGATAAGGGAGTTGAACCCCTGACCTCCTCAACGTCAATGAGGCGCTCTAGCCAGCTGAGCTAATCGCCCTCAGCTGTCTTATAGTATCAAAAGAGGTCGATTCTTGCAATAACTGAGGTGATTATATATGATGGGATTAAGCAATGATGCAGCGTAACGACCTGTTGAGCTTCGCGGGAACGATCGAAACGTGCGTAACGTATACGATAAGAGTGAAAGATTTCGGTGGAACAGCCTGTATATATGGGCCCGAAACATGCGATAGATGGATTTAATGTATTTGAATCTACAGATCGCATGTTTTTTATTAGCAAAATAACAGAGGTATTAATATGAACGATGAACAATTACATGCAATGAGACACAGTCTTGCGCATATTACCGCAGCGGCAGTGCAGCGTTTGTGGCCAGAGGCAAAGTTTGGTGTGGGGCCAGTGGTAGAAAATGGCTTTTATTATGATATCGACCTTGGTGAAAAGAAGATTTCGGAAGCAAACTTCCCAAAAATCGAGAAGGCTATGCGCGGTATCATCGAATATGGAGATGATTTTGTTAAATCTGAGATGCCGATTGATGCAGCGATTGAATGGGCAAAGAGTGGTAATCAGCCCTATAAAGAAGAGCTTTTGAATGACCTCAAGAGAAGCGGCACGACTGTTGCGAAAGATCTTGATGTTGGGGAGCTTGGCCTCGCAACGGATGGCGACGCTGCTGTAGAGAATGTCTCGTTTTATACGAATGGTAAGTTTGTGGATCTTTGCCGCGGCCCCCATGTTGCAAATACAAAAGATGTCGGTGCGTTCAAATTACTGAGAGTTGCGGGTGCTTACTGGCGTGGTAAAGAGACGAATCCTCAGATGCAAAGGTTGTACGGTGTGGCATTTGCTACTCAAGAAGAGCTTGACGAGTACCTTGATCGGCTCGAGCAAGCGAAGCTTCGTGATCACCGTAAGCTCGGTAAAGAGCTCGACCTCTACACGATTTCCCAATTGATAGGATCTGGATTACCGTTGTTTACGCCTAGAGGAACGATACTACGAGATAAGCTAAATGAGTTGGCACAATCGTACCGGCTAGATAGAGGATATGAGAAGGTATGGATACCGCATATCGCAAAAATTGATACGTATAAAACATCAGGTCACTTCGAGAAGTTTCCTGAGCTGATGCGTTTTACTTCTGTGGAATCAGGGGATGAATTAGCACTAAAGCCCGTCAATTGCCCTCATCATACACAGATATTTGCCTCAAGGCCTCGGAGTTATCGTGATCTCCCTATTAAATATATGGAGACGACTTCCGTATATCGTGATGAAAAAAGTGGTGAACTGGGTGGTTTGAACCGCGTCCGTGCGATCACGCAGGACGATTCTCATGTTTTTTGTACTGAAGAACAGGTTGCGGATGTTTTCGCTGAGCTGATAGAGAGTGCGAAAAACCTCTATGCGCTACTTGATTTGAAACTTTCATTACGTCTGTCATTTAGAGACGATCAAGATAATTATCTTGGTTCCAGTGAAACTTGGGATCGCGCTGAAGGTGCAATCAAAGATTTGGCGGAGCAATTTCAGCTCGAATATGAAATAGGTATCGGTGAAGCGGCTATTTATGGACCAAAGATGGATTTTATGGCGACTGATGCGCTTGGCAGAAAATTTCATCTAGCAAAAGTACAACTAGACTATGCGCAACCTGAAAGATTTGGATTGGAATATACGACCGAGGATGGATCGAAGAGTCGACCTGTTATGATACACTGCGCGTTGCTTGGTTCAATTGAGCGATTCTTAAGTATCTTTATAGAGCATACTGCAGGCTGGTTCCCACTGTGGGCTGCTCCTGAACAGATACGAATCCTCACAATTAATGATTCTGTCGTAGGCTACGTTGAAGAAATCGAATCGATTTTACGCGATACCGTGTTAATGAGCCCTGTGAAATATAATGAACTAAGATATACTGTCGACAATCGGAACGAGAGTCTTGGCAAAAAAATTCGTGAAGCGACCACATGGAAAATTCCCGTGCAGCTTATTGTAGGTCCAAAAGACCAAGAGGCTCGTGAAGTGAGCGTGCGTACGCAGGCTGGTGAAGAAAAGGTTCAACTCGATAATCTTAGTGAATATCTGAAAGGTATATAGACACTAGTGACTAAGTCGACGATTACAATCGATATAGATGACGTGCTAGCTGATCAAGCAGAGGCATTTATTAGCTATAGTAACAAGACTTGGGGTACGAATCTTAGTATTGACGACTATACGGAGCACTGGGTTGACCTTTGGAAAGTTGATCTTATAGAGATAGAAGCGCGTGCCCATCAATATCACGAGTCTGGTACAATGGGAACATTTACCCATAAATCTGAGGCATTGCCTGTACTTAAGAAACTTAAAGAGTCTTATAGACTTGTGATTGTAACTTCGCGGCGAACGCGTGTTAAAGATGAGACGCTTGACTGGATTGATAAAAACTTTGCAGGAATTTTTGATGAAGTTCACTTTGCGGGATTCTTTGATAGTGCGACGAAAGACAGATGGAAGCTCACGAAAGCCGATATTGTTAAAGAGCTTGGCGCCGAATACTTAATCGATGATCAGCTAAAGCATTGCTTTGCCACGGCGTCTGTAGGTATTGAGACAGTACTATTTGGCGACTATACATGGAACAGGGTGCAAGACGCACTTCCAGCAAGTGTGACTCGGTGTAAAACCTGGGAAGAAGTCGGAGCCTACTTTGAGTCAAAAAAATAACTTACGGACGATCGTGGAAAACCTGATAACCAAAGTGCCGTATGGGCAAGTGACTACCTATGGTGATTTAGCAGGTCTTGCTGGCCATGCTAGCGCAAGCCGAGTCGTTGGTGGTATAGCACACTACGGTGATCAGTCCTTGCCGTGGCACCGACTTGTCAACCGATTCGGAGGATTAGCTTCTGGGTTCCACGGTGGACGTGAAGTTCAAGCGCAGTTACTGGCACAAGAAAACGTACATTGTACGAATTACATCGTTGATAATTTTGAGACAGTTCGGTGGAGGCCAGAACTATAATGACACCACTTATAGTTATTGTTGGGCCTACGGCAAGTGGGAAGACGGCTCTTGCGGTGGAGCTAGCCATACGATTTAATGGTGAAATTATTTGTGCAGATAGCCGTACTATTTACAGAGATATGAATATTGGAACTGCAAAGCCTAGCCATGAAGATCAGTTAGCTGTGCCTCATTGGGGGATTGATATCGTTGACCCTGGAGATCGATTCACTGCTGCAGATTTTAAACGGTATGCGAACACTAAAATTGATGAAATTCGTGCTCGAGGACACACTCCATTTCTTGTTGGTGGTACTGGACTGTATGTTGATGCTGTTGTATTCGATTACAAATTTGGTGTTCAGGCTGATCAAGAATTGCGAGAAAAGCTCAGTAAGTACACGCTCGAAGAACTGCACGAATATTGTATAAAAAACAATATTAAGCTTCCTGAAAACCAATTGAATAAACGTTATGTCATACGTGCTATTGAACAAGCTGGAGTAAATAACAGGAGAAAACAGCATCCAATAAGCACAAGCATTATTGTAGGAATAGCTACAGATAGACAAATACTCCGAACACGAATAGAGCATAGGACTGAACAATTATTTAAGAATGGTGTTGTCGAGGAAGCAATAATGTTGGGCAAAAAATATGGATGGTCTAGCGAGGCAATGACGGGAAATATCTACCCTTTGATTCATCAGTTTACGCAAGGTACGATGACACTCCTTGAGGTCAAGAATAAATTTACAACACTTGATTGGCGGCTCGCGAAGCGGCAATTAACATGGCTACGGCGCAACACGTACATCAAATGGTATGGTCTTTCAGATGCTGAACACTATTTGTCGGATCTACTCGCATCAGACAGTAAACCGTGATATCATGAGAGTAAGAAAGTTATCTACAATACAGACATGATTGACGCATTATTTGGTTCAAAAACGAGAGTGAAACTACTTCACCTTTTCCTGAATAACCCAGGGAAATCATTTTACGTACGTGAAATAACGCGTTTAATTGATGAACAGATAAACTCTGTCCGTCGTGAACTTGCAAATATGATGAATGTTGGGATTGTATCTAGTGAGACGACTGACAATAAGCTCTACTACGAAGTCAATCAGCGCTACGAACACTATGTTCCACTCAGAGCCATATTTGCCGATCAGCACGTCGAGGCTGTCGCCCCTGCAGGTCAGGTGCTTAATTGGCAAGATGCACTCAAGCAACTTCCAGGAGTACGTCTTGTATTGACTTCGGGGGTATTCGTAAAGGGATCAACAACAGCTGTCGATATACTTATTGTCGGAGAGACACCGGCCATAAAGCTCAAAAAGATAATGAAGGATATTGAGAAGTCTGAGGGTCGTGATTTAAATTACAGCGTTTTAAGTTACGATGAGTTCTATTATAGATTGAGCGTTCGTGATAAATTTATAACAGAGATACTAAATGGCAAATACTCTGTTTTGGTGGATGCAGATAATATGTTGAGAAGTCAGAAATAGCAGAGGAGAAGATATGTTTGATATTGAATACAAAGGTGGCAACGGCGTTATTATTTCTACTAAGAAGGGGAGCGTCGTTATTGATCCAAAAATAAGTCTTGTTGGCTTAAAGGATCTCAAGACTCAAGATACAGTTG
>JACQGD010000035.1 GCA_016199685.1 Candidatus Saccharimonadota bacterium | reverse complement strand
GCAAGTGCCGAATCGACACAAGTAAACAACGAAATTAAGAAGTTTCAAGACGAGAAATCGATTCCGGCAATTATCGCTTTCACAAAAAACGACGCCGTCCTCTCTTCGGATGCGCTAGCAAAGATCACCACCGCATCTAAAAAACTAGCCTCGCTTCCAAGTGTCACCGGTGAAGTATCGCCACCGATCATCTCACAAGACGGCAAAGCAGCGCTCGTTGTCGTTAACATGCAAAGTGGAGCGAAATACAAAGAATTCGTCCCATTACTAAAAGCATCACTTGATAAATCAAACCTTCCAGTTGACTACAAAGTGACTGGACCAGTTGGATTCTTAAACGATCTCGCAAAGGGTTTTGCTGGCATCGACGGATTACTCCTCGGGGTAGCGCTTGCAGTTGTGTTCATGATATTGCTCATCGTCTATCGGTCACCAATCTTGCCGTTTCTCGTTCTCATCAACTCCATGTTTGCGCTCTGTGCATCTATCTTGATTGTCTATTACCTTGCACAGGCGGGTATCCTCACGCTTAACGGGCAGGTACAAGGAATTCTGTTTATCCTTGTGATCGGAGCGGCAACAGACTATGCATTACTGTTCATCGCACGGTACCGCGAAGAACTCACAAAACACAAGGAAACCTATCAAGCACTCATCGCAAGCTGGAAACGATCAATCGAGCCAATCGCAGCAGCTGGCGGAACAGTCATCGCAGGGCTTTTATGCCTCTTACTCTCAGACCTCAACTCAAACAAAGCTCTCGGACCCGTCGGTGCAATAGGTATTGCGATGGCAATCATCGCAACGCTGACTTTTCTTCCAAGTCTCATGCTTCCATGGGGGCGAACGTTATTCTGGCCGCGCAAAGCAACCTATAGTGTTTTGAAATCAGTAAAAAAACCATCAAACGGCGTATGGCAAAAAGTCTCTCATTTGATCTCGCACCATTCGCGAATCGTATGGATCACAACGACACTCGTACTTGTCGTTATGGCGTCGGGAATCATCCAGCTAAAAGCTGACGGCATTGCGCAGAGCGACTTCATACTTGGCACATCAGAAGCAAGAGACGGACAAGCAGTCATTGACGCGCACTTCCCAGGAGGATCAGGCACTCCAACTCAAATCATCATTACAGTGGATAAGGTACCTCAAGCCGTGAAAGTCCTCGAAGCTGACAAGGGTGTTGCCTCAGTGTCGGCCGTTTCGGACAATTCAACCTCAGGCTCGGTACCTCTTGGCAAAGAGCAGGCGAGGATTAAAGCAGCAATCCGCGAGGGTATTGGCGAGATTCCGAATGTCGATACGATCGTTGAAAACAGCTATCCTTTTAAAGATGCTCGTCCGAAGGTTGTCGGAAATGAAGTATTACTGCAGGTTACGCTCGCTGACAATGCAGATTCAGAAGCTGCACAAGCGACCGTCGAGCGGCTTCGTAGTGAGGTACATATGGTAGAGCCGACAGCACGAGTGGGTGGAAATACAGCCGTGCAACTCGATACACGCAAAAGTGCAGAACACGATAGGGCAGTCGTTATCCCTGCCGTCCTCGTGGTTATAACGATTATACTCATGGTACTTCTGCGTTCGATTTTCGCACCACTTATTTTACTTGCGACAACGATGTTGTCATTCACAGCAATTTTAGGTGTGTCCGCACTGGTATTTAATAATATCTTTCAATTTCCTGGCGCAGATCCTTCGGTCGTTCTCTACGGTTTCATCTTTTTGGTAGCACTCGGTATCGACTACAATATTTTTCTCATGACCCGTGCACGCGAAGAGTCACTGAAGCATGGCACCCGAAAGGGCATTATCATCGCACTCGTTGCAACAGGAAGTGTGATAACATCCGCAGGAATTGTGCTCGCTGCAACATTTGCAGCACTAGCTGTTATCCCAATACTGTTCTTAGTACAGCTCGCGTTTATCGTAGCGCTTGGCGTACTCATCGATACAGTCGTTGTTCGATCACTGCTTGTACCTGCGATTGCGTTTGATCTGAAGAAAAAAATATGGTGGCCATCGACAAAACACAAAGACTAGCACGCCACTTTGAAAATAGATAAATTACGTCCTTGAAGAATGAATGGACATCCTGCATAATAACCGTAAGTATAACGTCAGAAATAAATAGGGGATAATGGGCATCAAACCACTGGCACTGACACCGTTTTGGCATCGCCGCATCTGCGAGGCGACTATTCTTGTAGCCAGCTGTATAATCATCTTTTTTGTATGGGCGTACTTTACCGATATTCGCTATATTGCAAAAGATTTCTTTAATGCAACACTTATCGCATCCCTCGCTGGCGTCACCATAGCCATCGCGGCAGTGTCGTATTTATGGACGTCAGAGAAGTATAAGACAATCGTCACCTACGCTGCCTATATCTTACTCATAGTCACGACAGGTCTTCTTGTCGTCAATACGGGAGGCACCACATCGCCCTTCATCGCGCTATGGATGGTAACGGCAATTTTCGCAGGTATATTTGGCAATGCGACAATCATTGGACTTTTTATAATCGTGAATGTGTATGCGCTTTGGCTTCTTTTCGATAGTACTCTCACGAAAAACAGCATTCAAACAATTATTATGGCGGGTGAGCTTCCTATCATCATCAGTTATATACTGTGGCACAGCAAAACCCACAATGATAAATCAAAAGATCGAGCATATTACGATCTTGCGAATGAACTCAATCAAGTCTCAAACAAAGCAGAAGTAGTGATCAACGCCATCGGTGATGGGGTTATCGCCGTTGACAATCAAGGTGTCATTGAGCTGATAAATCCTGCAGCTCAGCGAATTGTCGGCTGGGGCAAACAAGACGCAATCGGACTCGATTACAAGTCTGTATTGCAGCTACTCAAAAAAGATGGCCACGAACTCGACAAGACAACAGATCCGGTGTTTGAGGTGCTTACAACCAATCAACAGAAGCGAGTCAAAGACCTCTTCTTGCAGACGAATTCAGGCAAGCGTATATCAGTTGCTGTCGTTGCATCACCAACCGGACATATGGGGTCCGGCGCCATTGTTGTTTTTCGGGATATCACGAAAGAGGCGGCCGAAGAGCACGAACAAACAGAATTCATTAGTACAGCCAGTCATGAAATGCGCACACCAGTTGCTGCAATAGAAGGGTATCTTGGCCTTGCACTCAACCCGCAAACGGCAACCATTGACGAAAAAGCGCATGATTTTATTACAAAAGCCCATGAAGCCGCTCAACATCTTGGAAGGCTTTTCCAGGATTTGCTTGACGTCAGCAAAGCGGACGATGGAAGATTGTCGAATAATCCGAAAGTCATCAACGTCGTTGAATTTACGCAGGAGATAATAGAGGAGCTAAAGCCAAAAGCTACGGCAAAAGACCTGCGTATTTTCTTTAAAGCCCTAACATCTGATGGCGCTGAGAGTGCAGGACTTGCAACAATTAGCCCCGTCTTCTACACGCACCTTGATGCTGATCACCTCCGTGAAGTCTTGTCTAACCTTATCGAGAATGCCGTAAAGTATACTCCGAAAGGTCAAGTTGTTGTCGACATCAACGGCGATACCTCACATGTAGTGGTTAGTGTTTCAGATAGCGGGATAGGTATTCCAGCCGAAGATATTCCACACTTGTTCCAAAAATTCTACCGAGTCGACAACACAGACACTCGTGAAATTGGAGGAACAGGCCTTGGACTCTACTTATGCCGCAAGCTCATTGAAGCAATGAACGGAAGAATTTGGGTTGAAAGTGAATATAAACATGGAAGTACGTTCTTTATTGAGGTACCACGTATTACACACGAAGAAGCAAACAGACTCATCGAAGCATCAATTGAAGACACAACGATTGCCGAAAATCGCTCCTACGCTGCAACAGATGTTGGAGCTCTCGCTGCCGAGCGAAGTACATCCACATCAAATCATGCAATAATTCTTAACCGCACAACGCAACCTGCTCCTGCTCCTGCTCCTGCTCCTG
>JACQGD010000014.1 GCA_016199685.1 Candidatus Saccharimonadota bacterium | reverse complement strand
GGTGCTAGTATAACTAATAATGTCATCCTATCATCCCAACCAAGATCCAAGTCTCCTCCAGATCAATGTAGGCAACCTACCATTATATATAGGTGATGAGCAAGGGATTGTTGCCGCCATAGCAGATTCCGAAGGCTTTAGTTACAGCTTGGAAGAATCAGAATACCCGGGTACGAATCTTACCAAGTCGACATTTGACGTAACGGCAAATGATACGGAGTACGCGCAGGAATGGGTGTATGATGGAAATATCTTCCATCGACCTGAGGTTAAGGTTGATCCTAAAAGGTATTTCGAAATACTCGGCAACCTCGTTGCAGATGATGATGAGCTCACTATTGAGAAGACGCATCTCGATAGTATCTACATGATTGGCTCTATTGGCCTTAACGAGTGTGCCCGAATTGCATATTACAAAAATATGTCACGGGTTAATTACTCAAATAGCGCAGAAGATATAGGTACTGGGTATTACTCATCAACATCTTTTTCTGTAAAGCCGCGACCGGTCACATCAGAAGTTGCAAGCAGCCAGTTAAGAGTCCAACTAAAGGGATACTACTTTGCGCTCAACGCGTTATCCGTAGCTGTTAATAGTCATGAGATTAAGCATGTTCGCAAGTTTACTCCTCAAGGTTCTGAAGTTTTTGATCGTCCAATGCAGACATTTCCGACTCGCGACAACCTTCCTGCGGTGATCGAAAAACCAAAACTGGAGCCAGCACAAGTGATAAAAGAAAAGTTGATGCTCGACTCGTTGAGTGGAAATGAACAACTGAAGCGTCAGTTGCAGCATGTCGTACTGTCCTTCAAAAACCCTGATATTATGAAAAAATGGGGAGCGCAGCGACCACAAGGCGTATTGCTCCACGGTCCCGCTGGTACTGGGAAGACAAGTTTTGCTCAGGCAGCCGCAAACGAGATTGGTGGTGAATTATGGGTCATAGACTCAACGAAGATATATAAAAAATGGCTCGGAGAGTCTGAGCAGCAAATGAAAAATCTTTTTAGGGCAGCCAAGAACAAAACCGACCCTACAGTCATGTTGTTTGATGAGTTCGATAGTATTATTACACATACCGATGATACGTCGGGGGGTTCACGTGCTGCGAAT
>JACQGD010000013.1 GCA_016199685.1 Candidatus Saccharimonadota bacterium | reverse complement strand
GCTGCTGCGATGGTTGCGCTTGTGCTGGCTGTCGGGGTGGCTGTTGCTGCTGCGGTTGATCTGGCGTTACCATTTGAGTCTGCGCGTTGATTGGCCATTGCTTTGCCTGGGTCGCTGACTGAGGTGGTTTTGGCGGCGCTTGCTTCTTTGGATCCATTGGCTGTACTGCCTCGGAAATTTCACGTTCAATATCTTCACGCGTACGACTGTAGAGTATGCGCGTATTGGCTATAATATCCGCTGAAAGGTCGTTTTGTGGAGGTGGAAGTTCGAGTGTTCGAGCGCTAAATGCTGGCGTCTTCTCTCCCCCGATAACCATGTTGATGACAAAGTTTCGGTTTGCCATTTGCAGGAGGTCGTTGGCTTCGAACTGTGGCTCAAATTGTTTAACGAGGATCGGTGCGTCGTCTGCAGATACACGGAAGGTGATCATCGTACCGACGTTACCAAACACGGCATCACGAACGGTTTCATCCATCTGAGAAATGTACTGGTTGGCGACGGTTAAGTTGAGGCCATATTTACGCGCCTCGGACAAAATCGTTGCAAACGAGTTGGTTGCAAAGTTTTGAAACTCATCCACGTAGAGGAAGAACGGACGGCGATCTTTGATATCTGGAATGTCCGAACGGCTCATCGCAGCGAGCTGAATTTTGGTGACGAGGAACGAGCCTAAGATACCGGAGTTGTCTTCGCCGAGTAATCCTTTGGAGAGATTGACAATGAGAATCTTGCCTTCGTCCATAATCTCGCGAATATTAAAGGTCGATTTTGGCTGCCCGATGATGTTACGGATGATAGGGTTTGCAGTAAATGCACCGACTTTATTGAGAATAGGCGCAATCGCTTCGGCTTGAAACTTCTCTGTCCAGCTTGCAAACTCAACGTTCCAGAACTGGAGCACGACAGTATCTTTACAATAAGACAGCGTTTCTTTACGGAACTTTTTGTCAGTAAGCATACGGGTGATGTCAAGCATGGTTGTCTCTGGGCGATCAAGCAGTGCCAAGATGGTATAGCGCAGAATATACTCGAGTCGAGGACCCCAGCTATTGCTAAACATGCGCTCAAGTACGCCGATAACCTCGGAGCTGATGTTCGATTTCATATTTGGATCGATAACTTCGAGCGGGTTGAATCCTAGTGGGAATGACGTATCTGATGGATTGAAATAGATGACGTCTTTAATGCGGTTCGCGGGTATGAACTTCATATTATCGATGGCGAAATCACCGTGCGGGTCGATAATTGCATAGCCTTGGTTATGGAAAATGTCTGAAAGCGCGAGGAGCGCGAGCGTACCTGACTTACCCGCTCCGGTCTGTCCGATGATGTACATGTGACGAGAGCGATCGTAGCGGAGCATGCCAAATTGGTGGTTGATGCCGCGGAAGTTCGTCAAACCAAAGGCGCTGATGTTTTCATCGATAGCATTGTTGCCGGTGATAATCGGAAGTTTAGCTGGTGGTTCGGCAGTTTTGCTACTCGCCCAGACAATGTTTGGTGTTTCAACGTTTGTATGCGGAAGGTGGAATACTGAGGCGAGCTCTTCGATGTTGAGAATATAGCCTTTATCGATAAACAGACGTGAACGATATTTGGCAAGATCTTCACTTTTGAAGCTTGCGCCCATCACTTTAAATCCATTTAAGTTAGTACTATTGTACTGCTTAAAGGTACCGACGATGGCCTGCATGCGCTGCTTTGCGTTGGTTGAGCTTTCACCGAGGTACGCCAAGCGAATCTTTACTTGGTAGCCGAGCTTTGTTGCTTTTTTCTCGGCCTCAGAAATACGTGTTTTGTCGCGTTCAGAAAGCTCTTTTGGAGCTGCGGCACCACCAGTCCCCTGCTCTGGCGGTTTCCAGAATGCCTCGAGCAAGCCAAAAATCCACTTTGCATCGAAGCCTTTACCGTCAGTGAGGAACGCAAACGGACTACCGCCACCTTTGACACTTTTGATCCAATTGTCGGTCGATTTATGCCAGTCGTCAGCGATTGGACGCACGAGCACCTGAACCCATAACTCTTCTCCCGTCGATTCGAGCTTGGCAAGCGTGCCGGTGATACCCGCGAGCGGATCAACTTCGAAGCTCTGGAACGTTTTGATTGGTAAGAACTCACTGCCGGTCATGGCGATTTCACCTGTGTACGTGACACTGTGGTTACGCTCATGCGCGACGTAGTCTTCGTCGGCTTCATGAATTTGCACAGTCGGATATTGTGCATAGATTTGGCCTTCGACAAAACTTTGGAGAGTGGTCGGGACCCATACATAAAAACGGATCTGTCCGTTAACTGAGGCAATTTCGAAACTGAGATGTTCTTGGATGCCGCCATTGAGTTTAAGTTCGTCGCGGTCACGCAAAATACCATGAAGGCTGGCAAAAAGTTGTTCGGCGGCCATCTCTGATTTGTCGTTGGCTTTCGGAATCTCAAGAATGAGAAGCGTGCTATCGATCGACTTCACTGTTTCGATACGCTGGTAGTTGCGCCACGTGAGATATCCCAAAGTGAGCACGACAGGAATCCATACGTACCAAGAGAGCAAAAGACCGATGAGCCAGGAAATAACTTCCATAATATTACCTTTTTATTGTCGCACCTTGCGTAGCTGTATGCAAGGAAGTGCTTATATTTTAATTATAGCATATTTTTTGGTATTTTACAATATAACTTAGAAGTTGTCTTTACGTTATAAATACACTACTCTGTTCTTTTTTCGAAGAACCAAACGACTTCTTTTCGTTTTCGAAAAGAAGCAAAAGAACTTGCGACAGCTTCCCTCCTCCGGGTGTGAATTTCATTCACTAACGTATACTTCGCAGTTCTACTGCGTATTTATAATCACTATCCCTGTGACAATCTGGACTGACCCGAGAGTTCCTGCAGTCTAAAGACGGAATCATTTGCGAGAATGTGTACATTTTGAATAACTAAAAAATGAAAATGGACCGACCAACGGGAGTCTTCGAACAACCGTCTTTAGACTGCAGGAACTCTCGGTGGAAGGAAGCTGTCACAAAGTTTTTGCTTCTTTTGTCGATACAAAAGAAAGTGAGGATTGGTTCTCCGAAAGAAAATATTACAAAAAGAAAAACCCGCCCCGAAAGACAATGCCGAGCAGAGCTCGAGGCGGGTTCTACTTCAGGGGCGGGATAGCTATTCGATGGGGATGAATTCCCAGTGAGCTCTGCCAGACTCGTTGAAGCCGGGCTTATCGTAGCGCACTGTCCATCCATACTGACCGTAGTAGGATTCGAAGTTGAGCCATCCGTCATCGAAGATCTGCTGTCTATCGAGACCAGCCTTGACCCCAGCTTTTACGACGTCATCTTGATAGATGACACACTGTTTCCCTGCTGCAACCTTCAGCCTCGTATTGACGATGTTGATGATTTCATCGGGGATGTTTGCTTCGTGGGCGGCATGTGCTTCTTTTGGGGTCAGTGGCTTAGTTGTCACTAGTTTCCTCTCGATAGTAGCTCGCATACAATGACAGATAATTTATAGCATTTATTTAATATAAAGTCAAAGGCACGGTTTCCCGTGCCTTTTATAGTGTGCGCTGATAAGATTATTCAGCGAGCGCGTAGGTTGCTTTTGCAACTCGTTTGAACTGTGGTTTGCTCTGAAGATTCAGTAAGATAGTTGTCTCTTTTACCTGGCGGTTTTTGAGAACACGCTTGACGATTTCATCACGGTGAAGTGGCTCCGTGCTTTTGCGAAGGATGTCGGCGATCGTATCGGCAACCGTTCCTTTGCTGTATCCCCAGCTGTCGAGGGCGTAGATACCGCGGCCAATCAATACGAATCGCTTGTCTTTGATAAGTTCGTTGTGAATCGCCTGTGTTGTGACGTTTTTGCGACTAAAGCTACTGTCTTTGATTGCATCGGCGATTTCGCTAAAGTGAAGCGGTTTGCCATTTTCTGCAAGGATCACATAGATCTTGTCTCGAATATTCTTTGGGTTAACCGTTGGCCACTTGTTGAGTCCCCACATATCTTTGAGGTTCGAAAGATGCTTACTCGAGCTTGCAAGTGCACGAACAATTGAAGGATGCTCGTAGTTAAGCTGGTCGTGAAGCTGATCAATTGTCAAAGGTTCGCCATGCTTTTTGATGGTCTTTACGATTTCATCAATTTCAGAGCGAAGCTTCTTCTCATCACCGTATTCAGAAATACCTGCAGCGAGACGATAGTTGTCATTTTCGTTAAGTACTGTAAGGTGTGGTGCGAGTTCTGCGATAAACGCAACACGAGCACGTTTAAGGTTGTCGGCTTTTTTATCAATCCGGCTCGTAAGCTCTTGGATTGTCGCAAGGCGGCCTACTTCAGAGAGTTCGCGAATAAAGATTTTTTCAAGGGCTGGAACTGATGGAATTTTACCATCTTCTGCAGCGATTTTGAGGCGGATAAGAATTGCCTTTTCGAGCTGACGTACACGCTCACGAGTGATGCCGAGGAGTTCCCCGATTTGTTCGAGCGTCTCTTTGCGGTCGTAAAGTCCAAAGCGACGAGTGATGATTTCACGCTCACGGTCTTGATCAATCGCAGACAAAATAGCCTCAATGGTCGTATTAATATCTACTACTGTCTCAGTGCTTTTCTCTGTCTTGGGCGTTTCGCTCATGTGGGTAATCGTCCTCTCTGCCTCACCTCAGGATTATATTGTTTTATCAACTTGTTATCCATTATAAAACATATTTTTCATAATGTCAAACATTTTATGTAATTTTGCTATGTAAATTGTAATCAACTATACCAGTGGTGTAATCGT
>JACQGD010000012.1 GCA_016199685.1 Candidatus Saccharimonadota bacterium | reverse complement strand
CCATCACACAAATACAATACTACTCGCTATACCCTTTTCAATCCGTTAAATATCTCACATTTCCCTATACGAACAGAGCTTTAAAAATAACAAAACAAAATCTCTGCTAAGAGAAGCAGAGATTGTAAGAGCAAATAGGATCTAGTAGTCGAATTCAGCACCAGAATCGAGACGGAAGTCTTCCTCTGCGGCCTGATACTCTTGTTCGAGTGCATCACCCATAACACCACCAGATACTGCACTTATCCCCTTCACGTTGTGAAGCAAATAGCGAAGCACACGGTTGTCGTCATGTGAGGTAATTTGTGGTTGTGATTGATCGTTTTGCATATGTTTATTTCTTTTAGTTTGTACTCTTAGTATAGCACGAGCGTCATAAAATGTCAATAGTACCGTATTATGCAGTACCCGACTTACGCATATTCAAGCAGACTCGTATATGTATCGCGGGTAATTATAAGATGATCCAGTAATTCGATCCCCAAAATTGCACCACCTGCACGAAGCTGAGCAGTCACTTCCCTGTCTGCGGCAGTAGGATGCGTATCACCCGATGGATGATTATGCGCAATAATGACCGCTACTGCCCCACGCTCTATAGCAGGCTGAAAGACTTCTCGAGGGTGGACAATATTCGACGTTAAACTCCCTACCGATATTGTCTCCTCGTACACTAACTGATAGCGACTATTGAGATATAATCCTCGAAGTTGCTCTTTGTTGAGCATTCCCATGTCGCTCAGGTATGTCCACGCTTGTCGCGATGTACGCACGAATACCGGACGCTCACCTCTTTTGTCAAAATACCTACGGCCCAGTTCAAGTCCGGCAACTAATTGCTGTGCCTTGTTTTTTGGTATGTCTAAGGCTTCAGCTAGCTTTGTCGGATCCGTTTCGTAGAGAATGGCTCGCTCTCCATATTCTTTCAGTACTCGACGTGACATTTCCAGCACATCTTCCTTGCGCGTTCCCACACCCCACAGTACCGCTACGAGCTCCGCCATACTGAGAACCGATGGACCGTGTCTCGCAAGCTTTTCCCTCGGCTTATCGTCGATATGCATGTCACGAACACGTAGTACATAGCGAACGTCGTCGATCACTCGGTCATGATCGACCATAGAGTAGTGAGTTGATGTCGTTATTTCTTGCTGCATATTGCTACTATAAGGAGTACTGAACGAAGAGTAAGTGAAGCATTTTTCACTATTAAAGTTGCGTATATTGCCATTCATTCTTCCGAGAATAGATGGCTTATTTTAAGCTAGAGACAATAACTTATCGTAAATATTCCATCTATTCGCAATTGATACTGTACAAAAAATAAACAGATAGTTTATGTAACTAACTGTTTATACTCACTACCCTTAGAAGTATGACATCAACGACCGAACTAAAACTCATGAAAGCATTTGGCAAGCGTGTTGCCGCAGTGAGAAAAAGTCGTAACCTTACGCAGCAAGAACTTGCCGAACAGATTGGCATGAGTGTCGTTGCGATCGCCTACATCGAAACAGGCAAGCGCTGGGCGCGACTTGGCACGCTTACGAAAATCGCTAATGCCCTTCATGTGGACGTTAGCGATTTATTTAAAAACATATAGGTTTCTATTTTGCAGCTTTGATTAATCCGGTAAATAACGGATGAGCGCGATTTGGTCGTGACTTTAACTCAGGATGTGCCTGCGTCGCGACAAAGTACGGGTGCTCTAGTGACTCGACGAACTCAACAAGCTTGCCATCGGGAGACGTACCAGAAATCACAAGTCCGCCCTTTTCTATATCGCTTTTAAACGCCTGGTTTACTTCGTAGCGATGGCGATGACGCTCAACGATATCGGTTGCTCCATAGACATCTGCAACGCGGCTTCCAGCCGTTAATTTTGCCTCATAGTCACCAAGTCGAAGCGTTCCACCTGTTGATTCTTTACCTTCCTGACCTTCCATAATGTAGACCACATTATATGGTGTATTTGCGTCAAATTCAGTACTATGCGCGTCGGTGAGTCCGGCACGGCGAGCCGCGGCAATAACTGCAACCTGAAGTCCAAGGCAAAGTCCTAGGTACGGCTTACCTGTTTCGAGCGCATAGGTAGCCGCAGCGATTTTACCAGGAACCCCACGCTCACCAAATCCGCCTGGCACAAGCAGGGCATCGACTTGCTTGAAATCTTCGACGTCAGCTGTTTCGGCATTAAGCCACTTGATCGTTAAGTTCACTTCTTCTTTCCACGCAGCACTCTTTAGCGCTTCAAGCACAGAGATATATGTATCTTCATTGTCCATATATTTTGCAACAAGACCGACGGTTACATCAGTGTCGCGCACTGTACTTTGTGCAAGCAGTATGTCTTCCCATTTACGAAGATTTGGCTTCACGTCATTACCCGTAAACTTCGTCAAAACGTCATTAATGCCGCTAGCCGCAATCGTGAGTGGAATCTGAAAGACAGTCTTTACGTTATGCAGCATAATCACCGCATTTTCTGGCACGCCACTAAATCGACTGATCTTCTCGCCAACATTGCCTGGCGCTGGCTCCTCAGTTCGGACAACGACACAGTCTGGCACGATCCCAAAGCCGCGAAGCTCGTTGAGAGCATTTTGCGCAGGCTTTGATTTGAATT
>JACQGD010000076.1 GCA_016199685.1 Candidatus Saccharimonadota bacterium | reverse complement strand
GTTGGTATTGTACTCTCTCTGGACGAAGTAGTATTCCATAGCGTCGCCTACATTAGCGAGCATCGAGGGTTTAAAGATAGATTTCATTTCTTTTTTATCGTTGAGCTTGCCGCTGAGCCAAAAGTAGTACCCGAAGAGGGCATCGAGTATGTTAAATGGGTGAACCCTGAAGAAATCGGTGAACTCTCGGGTGGGCGTAAAACGTATGTCGAGCTCCAGTCAATGCTACTTGCAGATACGACAGCGGCATATTTCGAAGTATAAATTAAGGAGGATATAGCATGGCAGATCCAGCAACACGTGATGATGTACAAAGGGCGGTACGTGACGGTCTTAATGATATTAAGAATGATGTCAGTCGCATTCGCGATGCAGTGCAGCGGGTTGATCAGCGCACTGACGACCTTGATCGCTCGCAGGAAGAGATTAAGCGCCTCGTGCAACTTGAGCCCCATATCATGAATCTCTCTCGTAAAATGGATGAAGTGCATAGCGATGCTGACAAAATCGATAAAGTGATCGTAGAAATTGCAGACCTAAAATCGCAACTTGCATCAACGACGCAGTATTTGCAACAGGTTGCAGGGTACCTTCAGGCATTTGATCAGCGTGCTCGCCATGAGAGCGGTGATGATGAAGGATATAAGAAAGCGTAATAATCGGTTAATCGCATTGTACTTATGTTCGTTTGCAGTATAATGCAATATATACACTGCAAACCCTAATATAATGAAAGATCAATTATGCAGAATGACTTAAAAACAGTGCTCCATATCGATGACGATGCACTGCTTCGCGCATCGCTAGGAGCAGTACTCCGTACATCAGGCTATACGGTATTTTCTGCCGATGGTGGAAGAAGCGGTATCGACAGCGCAAAGCAGAATCATCCCGCGGTTATCGTAGTTGATTATGAGATGCCAGATATCGATGGAATTGCTGTCGTAAAAGAAGTGCGCGCAGATGGCGAATGGGGTCTTCATGTACCTATCATCTTCGCAACAAACAAATACGACCTCACTGCAATGAATGAGTTGATGCGGTACGGTGTCACTGACTACATCATTAAAAGTGATGTTGGTATTGCCGGTATTGAGCGTATTATTTCTAAATATGTTTAAGATCAAAGCCAATCGTCCTTATACGAAATGGAATAAACAGCAAAATCCGTTTGTTGCAACACGAATAAAAATAGGAATTCTCTTATTGGTAGGGGTAATTGCCGGGCTGACGATAAGTTTTTTCATTGATCAGATATATAGAACCCAACTACAGAATCGATCGGTGTCATTTGCACTGAGTATAAATGCGAGTGATGTTTCTCGTTTAAAAAATCAAGCACTTGCGGATGATCAGGTTCCGTACGCAGACACTAAGCTGAAACTTTCAGAGCTAAAAGATGTTTACGAAGATAGTCGATTTGTCTATATTATGGACAAAAAAGGAGACGACGTCCGATTTCTCGCCGACTCAGAAGCGGTAGGAAGCGAATATTACTCTCCACGACTGCAAAAATATGAGCAATCGACTCCCGAACTTATTTCGATGTTCACAAGTGGAAAACCGATGCTTGAAGGGCCTGTGACAGATACATACGGCGTATGGTATTCCTCACTTGCACCAATACGAGATGAGAGCGGTGCAATCGTGGCCGTTATTGGTGTCGATGTTCCTGCGGCGAGGTACCTTGCTACTATAGGCGGCATTGGCTTCCTTATTTTTCTCATCGCAATCATTTGGTCGATACTCATTTATTTCTACGATCGCCAGCGTAATCGTCGTTTTGAAGCGTTTAGATTGCAAGTTGAGTTAATGTCGATTGCTTCACACGAACTTCGTACACCACTAAGCGGAATCCGCTGGGGGCAAGAAGTGCTCCTTGGTGGAAAGTTGGACGAGACGCAAGAGGCGATGACTCGAGCCATGTATGATAGTACATTGCAGCTCCAAGAAAGCATTGAAGATATTTTGCAACTTGCATCAATTGGATCGAATAAATCAAAGCAATCTGTTCGAATTCCAGTTGATATATCTGAACTCATAGATGCAACGACAAAAGTCCAACAGCTTCCAGCTCAACAAAAAGAAATTACCTTCGAGTACGACCCTAGTTGGAAAGCTCCTATTATGGTTGATGGTGACGCGACACAGCTTCGCAGGGTGTTTAATAATCTTGTTTCTAATGCGATTAAATATGCGTCTATTGGGAGTCAAATTACAATGCTATATGAATATCAAGAGACGAATCATCTGATTATTATCAAAAACAAAGGTATCGGTGTTCCCCAAAAGGAGCTCGCGCATATTTTTGATGGTTTTTACAGAGCGACGAACGCAATTGAGAAGCAAGTCAATGGAACTGGTATGGGACTCTATCTTTCGCGACAAACAGTTGAGCAGCATGGTGGTAAATTATGGATTGAATCAGTTGAGAATGAAAGTACAACTGCCTATGTCTCTCTGCCCCTTGCAAAGCACGTCGATACATCAATCGTAGGCAGTAACAAATAGTAGCAAGCGCTACATAGACTCTTTCGTTAAAATTCTTATGTATAGTACACTGATTGTATGAATATACGGCGGATGGTGACAGGTTTGCAAGCTAAAAAGAAAATCGCTGTCATTGTTTTGGCTGTGTCTTTGGTGATGATTGGAACAATCTGTGTCGTGGTAGTACGTATGGCTACACAGCGTGATGATCAATCGATACGTAGTGCTGACGATTCACAACTTATCTCCGAGACGATTGAGCGACTTGATAAACGTCTTGAAAAAGAAGATAGCAAGGATGCTAAGATATCACTGCTCCAAACCAAAGTTGAAACGTACAAGTCTATTGGACAGTACGATCAGGCGCTGGTCGTCTCGAAGCAGCTTGCGGGAGACTATCCTGAAAATGCATCGTTTCAAGCCGATATAGCACGACTCTATGCACTTAAGAGTGAACCTAGTCAGGCAAAGGTGTATTGGCAACGGGCACTGAGCATAGCAGAGGCGCTACCGTCTAGTGAAGAAAGAGCTGCTGAGATTGACTACTACCAAGAAGAGCTGAAAGAGACGGCCGAGTAGCACTATGAGCAGCTCTCTTATGAAACTATTTCGCAGTACTGGTTTTTTTGTAATAGCTACGCTAGCTACGAGTCTCATGGGTGGCGTACTCCTTCAGGCACAGTCGACACGATATGACTTGATTGATACGGGTGAAGTAGCAGGATTGTACCGCACGGGAGTGAATGACAGTGGTCAAAAACTAGGTCAGGATCAAGATGACCCGCACTGGATAATTGATAGAGTGTATCGACCACCCGCATGGAAAAACCCCACCTGCCAAAGTGCTCATCGTGGAGGCACGTCGCTTGTCGCTATACCTCTGACTTCCTCACCAACGCCCATACCAGCACGTACTATCTTAGAGCGAGGTGGCCAAGCGGGCCTGATTACGACACGGGACAAGGCAGTAACGGGTAATGCGACTGGAATTGACGATGGAGTGAGTGAATCAAATGGCATATTGCCATGGAAATTCAACGTTCCTAACGCGCGCTGGATAGGCCAAAACTTGTATGGTCAAAATACGACGGTCCGGGGGTGTCGCGACCCAACAGATACTCCAGGTCGAATCATGGCTAATGCTAACATTTATGTTTTCAAACTCAAAGATGGATTTACATTTAGCGATGGCGTCGATATTAATTCAGTTAGTTTGAAGCTCGGCGCGGCCGTAGATAATAGAATCGAAGTGAAAATCAATGGGACTACAGTTCCAGCACGCTTAGTGTATGGTACTTCGAGTAATAGTACACAGTATCGTAATGTGAACGAGCCGGGATTCACTCGAGGTTCACCGAGCATCGAAACCCGCCCGACTGAGGGTATCTTCCGACCGAATGGCCAGCGTAATGAGCTTGAGCTGCATATCCAATCAACTTATTCTCACACAGGTCTTCTTATAAAGGAGATTGAAGCACTCGCATCTCGTCCCACGCCGACAGCGAATTTCAATATAACACCATCTGTATCACTGTCGAAGACTATCGTTCAGCCAGGCGAGCAAGTGTCGGCTATGCCGAGCCTCAATAATACGGGTACGTCAAACAGCACCGCTGTGTCATGGCAGTTGACACGATTCATCCTTCCTCGTGGGTCATCGATTCCGGCTGGAGTTGTGCAAAGCTCCCAAGATCCGACAATACGCTTTGGTAATAGATCTGCGCTTACTGCACAGGGGAGTATCGCTGTTCCAAGAGGTACGCTGCCGCTAGCTGATTCTCAGGGTGCTATAGAAGATTTACCGGCAGGTACGAGAATCTGTTACGCAACCTCAGTTCGACCTTACAGTGATAGCTCACCTGCAAATGAATGGCGTCATGGGCAGGCAGTCTGTGCTGTAATTGGCACAAAGCCGTTAGTGCAAATTCATGGTGGTGATTTGCGTGTTGGTGGCCAGTTTAAGGGAGCGGCGGCCATCTCGGATCTCACTAGTCGTGTGAATACGTCGAGCGTTACTCGTGATGGAAAAACATTTGGTAGTTGGGTGGAGTATGGTATTCAAGCACCGGGTGCAGTGATTGGAACTGCATCAGGCTCAGGACTCTCGAATGGGTCAGTCGAAGCAAGTCAGCAAGCCTGGAGTAAATTAACATTTGCGAATACGCCAGAGTTCGGTAAGTTTAGCTCATCCCAGCGGACGCTTCCCGATACTGCAGAGGGCTTACTGAGCTTATACAATATTTCCGCGGCACCGCAGGTGACGGGAAACGTTCAATTGACACCTACAATCTCGGGGCTACGCATGGCGAATGGTGATATTACTGTGCCTGCATACAATTTCACTAGTCCTGGTCAGTCAGTTGTCATCTACGCACCTGATTCAACAGTTACGATTACAGGAAATGTGACGTATGGATCGATGACATTACGATCAATCCAAGATATTCCACAATTGGTCATCATTGCCAACCAGATTAAAATCAATAGCTCTGTAACTCAGCTCGATTCGTGGCTTATCGCTAATGGCGAGAGTGGCAGAATTGATACATGTAGTGATGTTGCGCAGCTCTCGACGACGGTTTGCAATAGGCAGCTGACAATCAACGGACCAGTCGCTGCGAAGCAGTTGCTATTAAAGCGAACTGCGAGCTCCAATGAGTCAACTGATGCTGGTCGCTCTACTCCAGCTGAAATCCTAAACCTTCGTCCAGATGCGTACTTGTGGGCAAAGCATGCATACAATAATACTAAGCGAGCAATTACCACTTCAACCGTTGAGCTTCCTCCGCGATTTTAGTAAAAGCCAAAATAAAAAACCGTACAAGACGGTCTTTTATTTTGGTCGGGGTGAAAGGACTCAAACCTTCGACCTCTCGGTCCCAAACCGAGCGCGCTATCAACTGCGCCACACCCCGGTAGATGCTTCAATGATTATACCTCACCCTTGAAATAATTTCTAGTAGTATTTATCGCCTTGCTTCGTTATAGTAAAGATATCATTTATGAAAAGAAAACTTCACCGCGCCGCAAAACTTTTACAGCGACGTACTAAGCGAGCGAGCGAGTATCAAAAGGTACGTTTTGGCTTTGTCGGAGCGATCAATACGGCTGTCGATTTTATTGTTCTAAATATCCTCGTGGGTATCTTCGGAGTACCACTGATTCCTTCAAATGTCGCCTCGACGACAGCGGCTATGATTACAAGTTTTAGTCTTAATAAAAAGATTGTCTTTAAAGGAAACGAGGGGAGTGCAAGGAGACAGCTTGTTCTCTTTTTTATCGTAACACTTTCTGCAATATGGCTTGTACAGAGCACCGTTATTCTAAGCGTATATACGTTCCTCGACAACTCAACAGGACTGCATGAAGCGGTTATTTTGAACATTGCAAAGCTTGCTGGAATTAGTGCAGGACTTATCTGGAATTATATTGGGTATAGTCGATTTGTATTCCGTAAAAAATAGCGAAGAAAGTGATAAAATAAGGGCACCTATGTTTGGACTATTGAAAAAGAAAAGTGCATTTTTACCTCAATTAAGTGGTCGCGACTACCTTGTATTGTTTGCAGGAGTGCTAGGGTTCGGCGCACTTGCGGCAAGTACAGTTACGAAGTTTTCTATTTGGTTTGACGAGGCGTTTGGGTCATATCTAATACGGTTCGATTATTTTGATCTTACGCGATATACGGCGTACGATGTTCATCCACCGCTTTACTACTGGCTACTGAAAACATGGTCACTGCTTTTTGGAAATACTGAGTTGGGACTGCGTTCGATGAGTATTTTCTTTGGTGTTGTGACAATTATCTTTGTCTTTGTACTCATTATGAAGTTATTTGGCAGACGCGCGGCGTATGTTACGTTATTATTCTTGGCGCTTTCACCGCTTTTCATCCGATATAGTCAAGAAGCTCGAATGTATACAGTATTGACGTCGATCGTTGCCGCCGCAACGTATGTCTTGGTATATGCCCAAGAGAATGCAAAAAAACGATGGCCGTGGGTTGTATACGGACTCCTCTTGGCACTAGGTATGCTTACGCAATACTTTGCTGCGCTCGCATGGTTATCTCACTGGGTGTGGCGAGCATTTGTCGTCCGCCAGGAAAAGGGAAAGTTTGTAAAAAACTTCTTCACTCGTAAGTGGGTTGGTGCACATATTATTGCAGTTGTTATATTTCTACCGTGGCTTCCATGGCTCATTCGTCAGTTTGCGGATGTACAAGGAAACGGTTTTTGGATACCTGCCGTCTCATCAGCGACAATACCTGATTTCTTTACCAATTTCTTATTGTTTAGCGATCATGAGAGTGTAAAATCTTGGCTTGCTGCAGGATTTTATATAGTGTTCGCAACACTTGTTTTCTTAACTGCACGACTCGTTGTTTTGCTTAAGGCGAAAGAGCGAGAGTACTACGTACTGCTTATAAGTATGGTTCTTGTCCCGATTATCATTCTATTAGCGATGTCTATGCCTCCTCTGCGACCAGCATTTATCGATCGATACTTAATGGCTTCGATCACTTTCTTGCCGGCCCTTATTGGAGTTAGTCTAGTAATCGCCTCACGGCTCTATCCCCGAAAGGTAATTATCAGTATGGGAGCTGTCATACTTGCTATGATGTGCGTTGGTATTGGTGTGCAGATGACGATTGGTAATTATAATAAATCAACGCACCAGTCCAACAATGTTCGTAACATTCTCGAAGAAGTTCGTGCAGAAGCCCCGGCGAATACGCCAATCATTGCAAGTACCCCTTGGCTATTTTATGAAGCTGCTATTTATTCAAATGCAAATTCACCTGTTTATTTCGTTGACGGGTCGACAAAATATGAATTTGGTTCACTGCGCATGCTCAAGGAAAATGATTCCTCAAAAATAAAGGATCTCGATGCGTTTGGTCGTAGCCACAAATCGTTCTGGGTTATTGCTAACTACAACGATACTACTCAAGGAAAGATGCGCGATAATTGGAAGATCACGAAGACGATAATTGTTGATGATAGCGTATCTCACAAGCCGCTCCTCCAAGCTATACGCGTTACCGTGGAATAATATTCATCAAAAATTTCTTGCGTATAGCAAGGTAAATAAGAGCGATCGCCGCGATGGTGACGATAAGGTTTTGTGGCAGTGAGCCAACTTGTATGTACATATGAATAAAGAAAATGATTATAGCATGGAGTGTGTAGACGTAGAGTGAATTTGTTCCAAATGGAACAAGCAGCCAGCCTGTGTATTTGAGGATCGGCTTTTCAAAATGTCGAATAACAATGAATGATGCCCAGAACCATAAAAGGAAAAGGAGGAATCTCTGGAGGGGTAATTGTTCTTTATGAAATTCGTTCATACGGAGCGACCATGCATCGTAACTAAGTTGATGAGCCCAGCCGGTGTTAATAAATTCTTGTGCAAATACGGCGACAGTATTCCAGACGAGAAACACTGCAGCGAATACAAGTACGGGCGGAATGACAAATTTTGTTAGCATCGCTTTTTGCTTAGTGCACCACTCAGAGATATCTGCCCAGTGGAATCCTATAACAATACCTGTAAAGCAAATAGCTTGCCATGGAATCGGTTGCAAGAGTTCGACAACTTGCCAATCAACATTGCGGAAATCAAGAGGAAAAAGGAACCAAATGAGGTAGCTGACAATAAGAACCACATACCATTTTCTTTTGCGAAGAAGCCAAAATGCGACTGGACTGGCAGCGATAAAGAGTGCATAAAAACGAAGATAGTCGGCCCATCCGTAGATGTATTGGAGGGACACTGTTTTCCATATAAGGTCAATTAATGAATGACCCTCCATGACACCAAACGTTATGTTTGGGTTTCCTGCGTATAGATACCAGGCCAAAAGAGTGAAGCTTATGACGAGAATAATATGAGTAAGGTAGAGCGTCCATGCGCGTTTTAGGACAATTTTAGTTACTTCCTTAAACGGCCTATCGACAAGCTTTGCGCCCCTCACAACCCCAAGTACAATTCCTGAGAGCAAAAAGAATCCCTCTGCTGTTGTTACGAGGAGATAGCCGCGCATTCCCCACCAATCAAGGAGGTTGGGGAAAAACGCAAGATGATTAATGATGATTGCTATAAGAAAAAACCCACGCATGATATCAAACGTGACGATACGCGGAATTTTTTTCACAGCAGACATTAGTTCTTATTATACAGCTTTGTCTGAATAAACGCTGACGAGTATAATAGAAGTATGACTATGAAACAACCTCCGTATCCTGCTCCACAATTTACCCTGCCAGACTCCGAGGGTAATCTCCATATGCTTGCTAATTACGCTGGCAAGTGGGTAGTACTTTACTTCTATCCAAAAGATGACACACCTGGCTGTACGACAGAGGCGTGCGCAATGCGCGATGCACGCGACGATTTGGCTGATCTCGGTGCTGAAGTAATAGGTATCAGTAAAGACGATGCAGCGAGTCACGAGAAATTTAAAACAAAATATAATCTCAATTTTCTTTTATTGTCAGATAAAGATGGTGTGACAATTGACGCATACGGTGCATGGGGCGCTAAGCAATTTGGCCGCGAAGGGATTCTTCGTCGGACGTATATTATCGATCCTGACGGTATTATTCAAAAGGTATATGGTCGCGTGACGCCTGTTGGCCACGGCGAGCAGGTGATCGAAGAGCTTAAGAAGCTGCAAGCAAAGCATGAGACGCTATAGTACAAAATCTCTCTAAATAAAAAATCTCTGCGAGCTTGTAGGTGGAGATTTTTCGCTCTTTAGAGGTAGATAGATTTAGATTCCAAGAATTCTGAGTGCACAGCTCAATTACCGCGGGCGCTTGAGTGCGTGTTCACGAGCAAGCTTCGCAAAGCGATCATCAATGACAGTTGGAGTAAACTCACCGTATTTTTTCATTGTAGCTTTTTCGATTAAGAAATCGGCGATTGCTGGATTTTTCGGTAAAAGAGAGCCATGTAGGTAGCTGCCAAGAACATTTTTGTAGATTGCACCTTCGGTTTCGTCTTGACCATTATTACCGGCACCTTTGATAATGGTTCCAAGCGGGCTGACGCTGCTGCCAAGGAAGGTTTGTCCACTGTGGTTTTCGTACCCAATAATCTCACCAAACTGCTCAG
>JACQGD010000075.1 GCA_016199685.1 Candidatus Saccharimonadota bacterium | reverse complement strand
CGGGTGGTCAATATGTATTGCAGGATCGAATTGACTAAGGGAATTGATAGTGGGGTGAACGCTATTTTCTCCGTGAGCAAGATGGCGCGCTTCTGCTCGAGCGGCTTGTTTTGGAGATCTGTAGGGACACTCGGATTGAGCAGTATTCATAATATCAACTATACCATTTATGCTTATAAAAGTCAATGGTGACGATGATGAGTAAGTCGTAACGTCGGCCACTTGTATCGATCTTCTCCATATGAGACGTATGTCTTGAATACCCAGGGTGTCAGTACTCGTAGTGAATAGTGGGTGTGCAGCCATAGAAACGAGTGATATCTGTTATAATAATCATAAATGGGAAAAAACTTATATATCACTACCGCAATTCCGTACGTAAATGCCAAACCTCATATTGGCAATGCGCTTGATTATCTAATCGCCGACATCTGGGCGCGCTACCAAAAACAAAATGGTAAAGAAGTAAGATTCCAAATAGGAACTGATGAGCATGGCAATAAGATTGCTGCAAAGGCGCAGGAAATGGGACTTGCACCAAAAGCGTATACCGATCAAATGTATGGTAACTTTCAAAATCTCGTCACAAAAGTTGGCGCCGAGTATACGGATTTTATTCGTACGACCGATGATCATCATGTTGCCGCAGTGCAGTGGATCTGGCAGAAACTACAGCCATATATCTACAAAGGTAGTTATGAGGGATGGTACTGCGTCGGACATGAAGCGTTTTTCACTGATAAGGAAGTTGAAGCGACAAATGGTATTTGCCCTGATCACCAAAAGCCCTACGAGCGCGTGAGTGAAGAGAACTACTATCTTAAAGCCAGCGCATTTACCGATAAGGTTCGTGAAGCGATCGAGCATAAGCGAATGCAGATTGTTCCAGAATTCCGACAAAGAGAATTTCTTGAGCTTATCAAAGATGGTGTCAAGGACGTGAGTATCTCGAGGCCGAGTAAGAGTCTTTCATGGGGCGTGCCTGTTCCCGGCGACCCTACACAGACGATGTATGTTTGGTTTGACGCGCTTGCAAATTACATCACCGTTCTCGGCTACCCTGACAAAGAAGGGTGGCAAGAATTTTGGCCAGCTGATGTACAGGTTGTCGGCAAGGATATCCTTCGGTTCCACGCAGGTATATGGCCTGCAATGCTTCTCGGTCTTGAAATTTCGCTTCCGAAGAAGCTCCTCGTTCATGGCTTTATCAATATTGGCGGTGCAAAAATCAGTAAATCAGTGGGCAACGTGATCGATCCAAACGAAATCATCGACAACTACGGTGTTGACGCATTCCGCTATTTCTTCTCTCGACACATCCCAACGCAAGACGACGGTGACTTTACCTGGGAAAAATTCGAGACTGCCTACAATACTGAACTTGGTAATGATCTAGGAAACGTATTGCAACGAGTCTCGAGTATGATTCTTCGCTACCAGGCTGGTGTTATCGGAGATGCTCGTCAAGCTGAGCATGATATGAAGCCATATCGTGATGCAATGGATGCGCTCACATTCGATATTGCACTTGATCAAGTTTGGGCTGCAGTCCGAAGCTTGAACCAATATCTTGAAAGTGTAAAGCCGTGGGAAGTGGCAAAACACCGTGAAGAAGACGCGGACGCTGAGCTCCATCTTAGCGAAATTCTCGCAACTTCAGTGGGATCACTCATGCAAATCGCTGACTACCTCGTGCCGTTCATGCCACACGCCGCCGACGTTATTCATAAGACATTTGAGTCTGGTGTTGTACATGCTCAGGATGGTGTATTATTTCCAAAGAAATACCTCCATACGCCAGATCCACACGCTAAAAAAGAAGTGTAGTGATGCTTGTCGATACTCATGGTCATATTCATGAGGCTGACTATGCCGATCCAGATGGAGCACGAGAACGTGCTTTAGTTGCTGGTGTTACGAAGATGCTTTGTGTAGGCGTAAATGAAAAGAGCTCCGAGCGTGCCGTCGAACTATCGAAGCGATATACGGAGTGCTATGCAATCGTCGGAGTGCACCCACACGACACAAAAGACGGAATTTCTCAGATTGAATCTATGCTGCGCGACACATCTAACCGTGTTGTCGGTGTTGGTGAGATAGGGCTGGACTATTTCTACGCGCATTCTCCTCGTCTGGTACAGATTGCTGCGCTCGATCTTGACACCTGTGCCAAAGCGTGGTACAGTAAATGAGCCAGCATTTGTCAAGTATGTCGCCGAGCACCATGCAATGGTCCGCGGATTGACCTTTGAAGAGGTTTCAAGACAGACGTCGGCAAATGCATCTGCGTTATTCGCGCTTTAAAATAAATACTCTTAACAGTTACTAACTCCTAAATTCTAGTGAGGATTTGAAACTATGACACCAATTCAGGCGAATCAAATGCCCGATCTCTCCGACGATTTCCGTCAAGACATCGAGTCATCTTTCCCTCCGAAACTTGTGCAAGAAGCGCAGGCTGTTTTTCGTGGGCAAGATACGGAGGTAAATACTAAGGCGCCTCGACGCATTGTCAGTTCAGAGAATGCCGAAGGTGAGCCGATCTCGAGTCGGGAGCTGCATGGCACGGATCACCGCTACGCAATCGTCGCAGAAGCCAGGAAGGCTATCGAAGATGTAGAGCTACGTGATAGTCTTGCTCGGGAACAAATAAAAAATGCAGGAATTGTGAAAGCATACGGTCAAAGAGTCGAAGTGTTCCGCAGTAGGACGGCAAAAGGATAAAACGATATGGCAGATTTACTAAAGAAGACATTTGAGCTCCTTATCGGCACAGAAGATATTTCGATGCCGAAGCTTAGGGTGTCGAAAAAAAAGTCTCCCACAAGTAAACCTACCAGACGTCAATTGATTCAGATGGAGAGTGAAATTGGCGGCACGCTATTTGGAGATGTGCCAAAAGGACATCGACGTGAGTTCTTTAATCTTGACCCCGATACATGGATCTGGCACGAAGAATGGAACGATCATTCAGGCAAGCGTCGGACGGCGACAACTCGCTACGAGATTCATGAAAATGGTATTTTGAAAGCGCAAGAAGGTGCTAAGTATAATTTTATAGAAGGCGACGAACTTGATAATTTTATGCTTTCAACGCGACTCTATTACGAACGTATCGCTCGCGAAATTTATAACTGCGACCCTCAAACAGGACAGCCACTTGTCCAACAAGCCGCGTCGTAGTGCTGCTCGGATACATGCAATTCGTGTCGTCTCTTAAGCTGCGAATGCTATAATAAGGAAAGTAAATGAAGACTGATTTAGAGAGTATATATCTTGATCATGCGGCGGCAACGCCGATGAGTCAAAGAGTTATTGCGGCGATGCAACCGTACTTTTCGCTGGACTTCTACAATCCTTCAAGTCCTTACGCTCCTGCGATTAAAGTTCGACGCGACTACGAGGCCGCGAAGCAGGCAATTGCGCAGGCAATAGGTGCAACAGCTGACGAGCTTGTCATGACTGCGGGTGCAACCGAATCGATTAATTTGGCATTTGGGAGTGTCAGTGGGCATGTTGTCGTCCCAAGTATTGAACATCACGCTGTACTTGCAGCCGCAAAGCAGCATAGTCATACAACTATAGAGCCCGATGCGCATGGCCGTATTTCAGTCGAGACTGTCAAACAGGCCCTGCGTGCTGATACGGTGCTGGTGAGTATCGCCCTTGCAAACAATGAACTTGGGACAATTCAACCACTTCGTGACATAGCACAGCTCATCAAAGAGACTCGTGCTAAGCGACTCGCAGATGGCGATACGACGCCACTCTACTTGCATAGCGATGCATCGCAAGGCGTTGGACTGCTCGATGTCAATGTCGCTCGACTCGGTGTCGATTTACTGACAATTAACGCTGCAAAAGTGTATGGACCAAAGCAAATGGGACTTTTGTGGGCGGATAGACATATCGTACTGAAACCTCAGATTGTTGGCGGCGGACAAGAGCGAGGATATCGAAGTGGCACGGAAAACGTCGCTGGAACAATAGGATTCGCGACGGCGATGGCACTCGCGGACAAACATCGAAAACAAGAGGCGGAGCGTGTTGGGGCACTTCGTGACATGATAGAAGCGCAGTTGACCAGTGCATTTCCCGAGGCAATAGTGTCGGGACATAAGAAGCATCGCCTCCCTGGACATCTCCATATTTCCTGGCCAGGAATTGATGCGGAGCGACTCGTGTTTGGGCTCGAGGCGCAAGGTGTGCTTGTTGCAACAGGGAGTGCGTGCGCGGCAAATAAAGGCACCCGATCACACGTTTTGACTGCGATTGGGCTTGACGATTCGACGGCAGATGGAAGCCTGCGACTTAGTCTCGGTGCGCTATCAACTCCTGAAAATAGCAAGCGGGCAGCGGAGAGTATTATCCAAGTTGTTCAAAAAGAAATAGAGCGGATAAAGCGATGATTCGGGGGCTTGTTGGTATCTGCGTAGCTGCTGCGATTGTTATTGGGGGTCTCTCCGTATATCTCGGACCGGATGGCATGAAGTCATGCGGTCAATCTCCAGACCAGGTAGCGTTTGACTGTCAGAAGGTCGACGCCATTGTCGCAATTAGTGGCGGCGATACCTCTGCAAGAACAGCGCAAGCGATTGAGTTATATAAAAACGGATGGGCGGATAAGCTTATTTTATCGGGTGCCGCTGCCGATAAAACTGGCCCGAGTAACGCCGAGGCAATGCGCCGTCAAGCAATAAACGAAGGTGTTTCGCCGTCGTCTATTATTCTCGAGGAGACATCTGAGACGACGAAACAAAACGCAGCAAATACACACGATCTATTTACTAATAACGATATTACATCGGTGATTCTTGTGACCTCTGCATATCATCAGCGACGTGCTGGGCTTGAATTTGGACAGCGCGCAGGTACGAATATTCGTATCGTAAATCATCCAGTCGCGTCTGATAATCAATGGTCTCCATGGTGGTGGACAACTCCAGGTGGATGGTTCTTGGCGCTGGGTGAATTTTTCAAGATTATTATTTTTTACTTAGGAGGCTCAAGGTGACACGTGTCTATGTTGGAATGAGTGGTGGTGTCGACTCGAGCCTGACAGCTGCACTGCTTGTCGAGCAAGGTTACGATGTGACGGGCGTCTACATGAAAAACTGGACACAAGATCTTCCTGGGATGAAATGTCCTTGGGCGGATGATCTTGCCGATGCGAAGCGTGTTGCCGTGCAACTTGGAATTGACTTTAAGGTGTTTGATTTTGAGAACGAATATCGCGATAAGGTCGTTGAGTATATGATAACCGAATACAAAGCTGGTCGTACGCCGAATCCAGATATTATGTGTAATCAAGAGGTGAAGTTCAAACTTTTCCTCGAGGCGGCACTTGAAGACGGAGCTGATATGATCGCAACGGGACACTATGCTCGCGTAGAGAATGGCCAGCTCAAGATGGCAGCTGATACAAATAAAGACCAGACGTATTTCTTGTACCGAGTGACACGGCGCGCCCTTGAAAAAACACTTTTTCCACTTGGTGACTACCCAAAGCCGGTTGTCCGTGAAATGGCGCAAGCTCGTGGGCTTTACACTGCGGCAAAAAAAGACAGTCAAGGAATCTGCTTTGTTGGTAAAGTTGGGATACGAGAGTTCCTTAGTCAATACGTTGAGCAGCAGCCGGGTGCTATTATCGATGTGCAAAGTGGGAAAAAACTGGGTGTTCACGATGGAGCAATTTTCTATACGCTCGGGCAGCGTCACGGGCTCGATCTCGGCGGGGGCTTGCCGTATTACGTTGTCGGTAAGGATATGGACAAAAATGAGGTATACGTGACGACCGACCTTAATGATAAGAGCCTATGGAAAAGTGATGTTGAGCTCCATTCTGTCCACTGGATTGGCGAGGAGCCACGGGCAGGTACGTATGCAAAACGAATTCGTCACCGCGCCCCGATTGTGAAGGCTGAACTTGAAGTTGTTGGAGATAAAGCTTCATTAAAAGTTGTCGACCAGCAGCGCGCAGTTGCATCTGGCCAGTCTATTGTCTTGTATGACGGTGACGTCTGTATCGGGGGTGGAATAGTACTTTAGTCCGTGAAGTATTTCACAGACATGTACGTTCTTTTATCGCATAATAAAGATAGTAAGTAACGATGAAAGGACGGATCAATGAGTTTAATCGACGATGCAAAGAAGAAATTAGAAGACGCGGCTGACACCGTCAAAGACAAGGCAAACGATCTTGAGAATGCTGCACACGAGAAAAAAGGTGAGCTAAAAGGTCGCGCAGAAGTGGTATGCAGCCGCTTCTTCCATACCTTTTAGGAAAAGAGCATCCAGCTGGGCTGCGGCTCGTCGATAGTCAGACATGTCTTCGTGCACAAGATATTGAAGATGTTGGCGATAATCGTCATACGACTTTTTTCGAGATGTTAGGCAACTGGAGTATGGGTGATTATTTCAAAGAGCAGCAGATTCGCTGGTTCTTTGAGTTTTTAACGGATGTTGCTGGTGTTGATCCTGAAAAAATCTATGTCACCTGTTTTATTGGTGATGAAGCGCAGGGAATTCCTCGTGACACAGAAGCGGCGGAAATCTGGCAGAAAGTATTCCAAGAAAAGGGACTGACAGCGGATATTGCAGAAATTGGCAGTGCGAAAGATGGTGACGCGCGTGGTATCAAACCCGGCGAACGAATCTTTTATTACGACGATGGCGAGAACTGGTGGTCACGAGGCGGTGGTCTCGATAAGACGCCAATTGGCGATCCGTGTGGACCTGACAGTGAGGTGTTTTATGACTTCGGTCCAGAGCATCATGCCGACGGTTTCGGTCTTGCGCATCCAGCGAGCGACAGTGGTCAGTTTATGGAAATTGGCAACCAGGTTTTTATGCAGTATCGACGTCTTGAAGATGGCAGTTTTGAGCCACTTGAAAAAAAGAATGTTGACTTCGGCGGTGGGTTAGAGCGAATTGCAGCTGCTGCAAATAAGAATCCGGATGTCTACAAGATCAGTCTTTTATGGCCGATCATAGAAAAGCTTCAAGACTTAAGTGGTAAGAAGTATGAATCACATACTGAAAGCATGCGTGTGATCGCCGACCATCTTCGTGGTGCAACGTTCCTTGCAGTTGATGGTGCAGTACCCGCAAATAAAGAGCAAGGCTACGTTATGCGACGCCTACTTCGACGTGCAATTCGTTTCGCATTTGACCTTGGTATTGAGCAGAACTTCCTTGAGCAGATCGTCCCGGTCATCGCTGATCTGTATGTTGAAGACTATCCGGAAGTAAAAGCCAAGCGCGAAGAAGTGCTTGCAGTGCTCGTCAAAGAAGAAAAAGTCTTTCGTCAGACACTGCGAAAAGGACTCTCGCAGATGCAAAAGTTCAGTGAGAATTTTACACGACATATGGCTTTCCCATTGAACTTATAATAGAGATGGCAAAAGAAAAAGGTCTTCAGGTTGATCTTTTTGCATTTGAAAGTGACATGAAGAAACACCAAAACCTCTCGCGGGCCGGTGCAGAAAAGAAATTCAAAGGTGGACTCGGCGATACAAGCGAGATGTCGGTCAAATATCATACGGCGACGCATCTCATGTATGCTGCACTTAAACAAGTTGTTGGTGACCACGTGACCCAGCACGGAAGCAATATTACCGAAGAGCGATTACGATTTGATTTCAATAACGACGAAAAAGTAACGCGTGACCAATTGGATGAAGTAGAAAAGCTTGTCAATGAATGGATTAGTTGGGATCTCCCTGTTTCATTCCAGGAATACCCGACGACTCAGGCATTTGAGATGGGCGCGATTGGAGCATTCGGTGATAAATATGGCGACACTGTTAAAGTGTACAAAATGGGCGATGAGCCAAAGCGAGTGAGCTTCGAGATTTGTGGTGGTCCTCATGTTGATCACACTGGGCAGCTTGCCGAAGACGGTAAAGTGTTCAAAATCACCAAAGAAGAATCAAGTTCTTCAGGTATTCGTCGCGTTAAAGCGGTTCTCGTCTAATATAGTCTCGTCGTTTTTTTGTCATCTTTCTTATCGAGCAGAAGTTCAAGGCCGCTTATAATTTGTTCAGAAAACTTTCCAGGACTTGACTGGTCGTTGTTATATTCCTCAAGGTCTTTTGCAAACAGATGATTACGAATGTTATATTCTGTGTCGACTGACGTATATTCTGCTTCGATTCGCGTCGTCGTTTCCTCGGGTGTGTGACTAAGCAGCGAAGTTGTCGTTGTATCGCAAGAGGTGCCGTCTAAAGGAGATTTTACGCTCGCATTCTCTGTAACGATTGCGCGATACGATTCTACAGTCGGGGCAGTATCTTTATTTGCGTTATTGGCATGTGACTGCTCAAATACATTAACGAGCGTCTCGCTATCGCCGTCACGTAGCGAATAAGCTGCTTGCCTCTCAATCGAGATGTCACTACTTACGGCAAGAAGTGCACGAACACTTTGTGCAAAATTTCGCTCAGGCTGCGTAATTGCAATGTACTCATTTGCTTGGCCGACGAGCCCGTCGAGAAACTCTTTAACGTGTTCTTTTTGGAGTGGAATGAGTTCTCTTGGCCCTTTGAACTCACGTGACGTAAATGTATAGTTCATGTGTTGTGTGTCGGATGCGGCCTGATCTAAAGTGAGTGGAGGCGTCATAGAATCCGTCTCGTCATCTTCGGCAATGGCTTCAGTTCCGTCTTCGTTGCCATTGTCGGGAACGATAATTAGCTCACCTCGAAACGGTGTGCCTGGTTCAAACAGGAGAATACGAGCTGATAACAAATCACCATCCTCACCAGATCCTTCAAACGCCGCTGAGATGTGTGCTCGTCGATATGGCGTACGTACGAGTAATGCAAATAATCCATTTGGCGGCGATAGCGGTGTTGCGTCGAGTTCGATGGCTGTAAGTGTCGAAATGGTTGCCATATGCTCTACCTGCTCGAATAATTCGGCAATTCGCTCGCGTGCGATAGCGTCAAGAATTCGTTTTTCGTCTTCATTGATATCAATGTCACGTTCTTTGAGTGAGAGCGTGTTGTACGAGGGTGATTGTTGAGGCAATTCCATATAACTATTATAGCATAAAAGTAATAAAAATACAATATGATAGCACCATAAGCAGCATTGGTATATAATAGTTTCATCTATGGTTTTTGATAAAATACGCGCGGCACGAAAACAGTCAACCGAAAATGAGTACATCGTTGGACTTGATATTGGAACTGAGTTTGTGAAGGTTCTTATTGCTCGAGTCGATGACGAATCGCTTGAGATTGTGGGTGTAGGACGTGCTCGTCAAGATGTAAGCGATATGCATAGTGGTGCAATTGCCGATATTTCAGGGGTAGTTCGAAACTGCGAAGAAGCGCTTGCTGAGGCCGAAGATCAGGCTGGCTTGCAAGCGAAAAAAGCCGTGATAGGTATTGCAGGCGAGCTTGTGAAGGGTGTGACGAATACTATTCGCTACCGCCGACCACAACCTGATCGCCCACTCGATGTTGCTGAATCGTGAATGACGGTGGTGTCGAAGGTACGAAGATGTTCGGTATTGGTGGGCGAAGCTTTACACGTACTATTGCAAGCGAAATGGATTTATCGTATACCGACGCCGAGAAGCTCAAAGTGAACCTCGATCACCAGCAAATCAAAGCCAGTGTTCGTAAGCAAGCCGAAGACGCGATCGATAAGACACTCGATGTATGGATCTCTGGAGTGGAACTAGCACTGAGCGAGTTTGACTCAGTTGATCACTTGCCAAATCGTATCCTCCTTTGTGGCGGTGGCGCGAGTCTCGATCAGCTTGTCGATGCGCTAAGTAAGCGAGAATGGTATAAAGATCTTCCATTTACAAAGCGCCCAACGGTCCATCATATTCAGCCAGAAGAGGTTCTTGGAATTCATGACACAACAGGAAATGTCAAAGATCACACGCTTATTACTGCCATGGGCTTACTGCGTGTTGGGTATGATACAATAGTAGGTACTACTGACAGTGATACGATCAAAGAAAAACTGAATCGATTACTCAGAATATAAATATGCAAAAAGACGTAATATACATTGATGTTGAAGACGATATCACGGCTATTATTGGCAAGGTAAAAGATGCCAAAGAAAAAGTCGTTGCTCTCGTCCCTCCAAAGCGCGTGGGTGTGCTGCAAAGTGCGGTAAATTTACGTCTTCTTAAGCGTGCCGCCGAGCAGAGCAATAAACATCTCGTCCTTATTACTAATAACCAAGCGCTTATGGGTATTTCAAGTAGTGCAAAGATACCGGTTGCTAAGAACCTTCAGAGCAAGCCAGAGGTTCCTGAAATTGCAGCACTTTCAGTCGATGACGATGACGATATTATCGACGGCGAGCAATTGCCGGTCGGTGAGCATGTTGCGATGAACGAAGCAAAGCCAGCAGTACCTGACAGTGCAATCACTGACTTAAATATTGATGACGACGCACCAACTCCAAAAAGGGCTGCTCCGCCAGTAGTTGGCGAAAAGCCAACGAAACCGCGCGTCAAAAGTGGTATAAAAGTACCAAGCTTCAATAAATTCCGTAAGAAGATCTTTATTCTTGGTGGACTTGGGGTATTTCTTATTGGATTCCTCGTATGGGCGATTTGGTTCGCGCCACACGCAACCATTATTATTGATGCGCAGACAACAGACAAAGATATCCGCTCAACTGCTACGCTCGGTGCTGACCTTACGAGCAGCGCAGAAGAGGGGACGCTGAAAGCCATTGCACAGCAAGACAAGCAGACTGCCTCGGTTGATTTTGATGCAACTGGCACGAAAGATGTTGGTGAGAAGGCCACGGGCACAGTCACCTTTGCTACAAACTCAATTAGTAACTTAGGCGCGACTATTCCGGCGGGCACGCAGCTTACAAGTAGCGGTGGCCAAGTGTTTGTTACGGCGCAGACGGTAACACTTTCGCTCGGTAACTACAATGGAGCTACAACTGGCGTTACTGCTGCGGCTAGCGGGGAACAGTATAATGGTGCGAGTGGCGCCGTTAGTGGTGCACCATCTGGCATTACAGCTCAATTATCCAGCTCTACATCAGGTGGCACATCGAAGACGGTGAAAATTGTTCTTCAAGCAGACGTACTCAAAGCAAAGCAACAGCTTGCTGAAAAGAATTCTGACGAGATCAAAAAAGCACTCGCCGCTAAGTTTGAAAGTGATGTGACGGTGATTGATTCAAGCTTTACTGTTTCGGGCGGTGAAGCAA
>JACQGD010000074.1 GCA_016199685.1 Candidatus Saccharimonadota bacterium | reverse complement strand
TTCCCTGAGGATCAAGGTCGACAAGAAGCACTTTTTTGTCAGCTTTCGCGAGATAGTACGCGAGATTAACAGCGGAAGTCGTTTTACCTACTCCACCTTTTTGGTTCGTTACTGCAATTACTGTCGCCACTGTTTATTTCCCCTACTCATTTGCTTCATTATACCACGGCGCATAGGCATTTTAGTATAAGGATTTTGAAGTACAAGAATTCCAATAATAAACGGCTCCGCATTTGCGGAGCCGTTTATTTACCTAGGATACATTACTTTATTGAAGTAATTTCAATTCGTGAATATTTTTGGCGGTGACCGTTTTCTTTGTGAACGCGTTTTTTTGCTTTGTAGCGAATAACACGGATCTTATCACCTTTTACGAGGTCTTCGATAACCTTTGCCACTACCTTCACACCTTTTACAGTTGGTGTGCCGACAGTGGTATTTTCACCGTCAATAACCAACAATGCATCAAGAGTGAGCTCTTTAGTTCCTTCCGGGAGGAGGTCCACCAGGAGGGTCTCTTTTTCGGTAACAATAAATTGTTTGCCACCGATCTTAACGACTGCTTTAGTCATATGATTCCTTTTAAATTATTAGTCAATCAGTGATTCATTGTAACAGATGTAGACTCATCTTGCAACAGCATACGATATCCAGTCAGGACTGAGGACGTGTCTAGTGTTCGTGATTAACGACAACGTTATTCGCATGCAGCCAATCACGAACATTACCGCCGTCGAGATATTGCCCTTTTGCTGGAATAACCTGCAGTGCGCCTCCTGCCAATACATATTGATTCATCGGTTCGATGATTCGAAATTCACCCGATACATCAAGATTTGAATAGTTATAAATTTGCAGGAGTAGCTCGTAGTTCAAGATGAACTTACTTACATTAATATAGTTACTTGGCGCTTGACTCACCGCTGGCTGCTCAACAATTCTTTCAAAAATTCCAGTGTCTTCCTGAAATTGAATTGCCCCGTAGCGACTGATTTCCTCGGGAGCAATCTGCACCGTTAGCATTGAGTTTCCACCCTGTGGCGTTGCTTCTATTTGGCGCATGAGCTCCGAAGAACCATCAGAATTGTAGATAAAATCATCACCCATAAGTACTGCAGCGGACTCACCTTTTTGTAAATACGGAACTGCTAATGCAACCGGTATGGCTGTGCCATATTTCGCATTCGGATCTTGCTCAATATAATGAAACGTAACATTTTGAGGCGGATGCGTCAGTTCGATCATCGTGTCGTTGCCGTTGTAATGAAGATATTCGTCGAGGCGAGTATTTTTACTATAGTATTGCTGAACCTGCGTGCTTCCCTGTGAAATCACAAAATAAATATCTGTGATTCCCGCGAGGATACAGTCACGTACAATATAGTCAACAATCGGGCGATTTCCCACGGGAAGCATACATTTTTCAATAGCTTTGGTAATTGGCAAGCGTCGTGACCCCCATCCAGCAACAGGAATAATGGCTTTGGTAACTGTCATGTGAGGTATCCTCCCTATTCGTATTTACACTATAATAGCATTTTTAGAGTGATTTAGCACCGACAAACACAGTCTTAGCTTGTCGCTGTCGCAGCGCGCGCATCATCACAATTATAGCAGCGGCCAGCAATGTACCCGACAGCATCCACCAATACCAAGCGACCCCAAAAATAAACCACCCTGATTCAGTTGCAGCAATTGGCACTGTCGTATCGGTATTTTTGAGAGACTGAATATCCCCCCTGAAGGCGACGGCGGTTGCTCTTTGAGGCGAAGTAACCATGCGCTCTTCCGAAGGTCCACCACTGGTAAGATCCGTTGTCGACACACCGTATAGCTGCGTCTGTGGAGTTGTCGGGAGATTAGGTGCGATAAATTGCCCTATCTCTTGTACGCGATCGGCGATTGAAATGACCGTAGGTATCGGTGCGTTCGTCGTAGGTTCAGCCACCTTCAATAGAGTTGATATATTTATCGAACTATTCACTAAGCCCGACGTTTCATTACTGCCAATAACCGTTGCATTTACGTCGATAGAGCGCACGCCGTCAGTGACACTCGTAGGTAAAGAGAGCGTCCATATAAATGCCCCAGTCTGGTCTGGATTCTCTGAAATGACTGGAGTCGCTGCTATAAGATTTCCATCATCACGTACCTGAAAGACCACGTCACTACGAGAAACACTCCCACCAATTGTTCGGCCGTCAGCTTTTTCATTTAGCGTCACAAATGGCTGAGCATTGTTCACTTTGAAGCTATATATCTCTTCAGTTTTTTGACCAGCATAATCAGTGGCGGTGTATCTCACACGATAATCTCCACGGTCTATAGCTCTCGTATCCCATGAAAGCGAAAGATTTTGCGCACCGGTCTCACCTTGTGTAAATACGCGCGGCATCAAAGAATGATCGTCCGAAGATAGCACCTCAATCGAGACATCTTTACGATTGTCATCGTTCACGGCCAGCAGAAATGTCACGATATTTCGCTGATCACCATCTCTTATATTTGGGGTGAGCACGGGCGCGGTCTTGTCTTCAAGAGGGTCTGCATAGACAGGAAGTGAACCAAGAGTCAGAGCGGATATTGCAAGAAGCACAGCTGAAATAAATGCGTACACTCGCAAATATTCTGGTAGCCGGTAGGTCTCCCTCATTATGTTCATCCCCTCCATATATGTACTATATGTTGATTCTATTATACCACGCTGAAGGATCCCTTTTAATTAATTGGGGTTTTGTAGCCGGTGCATATGATCATGGTTTAGCCCATAATAGTGTGCGATTTCATGCCAAAGTGTGCGTTTAATTTGCTCGAAAAGCTCTTCCTCGGTACGCACAACTCTCAGGATAGAATGTTTGAATAACGTGATCTTGTCGGGCAACACAAACGTATACCCGGCACCGCGTTGCGTCAAAGGTATACCCTCATAGAGCCCAAGAAGAATGGTATTTTCACGAAGCTTCATCTTAATCTTCTGTTCCTCAGTGGGTGTGTCCGCCATAACGATGGCAACGTTATCAAGCCCGGTAATGTATTCCTGAGGAAGCTCATCCATTGCTTTGCTTATAAGTGTGTCGAATTGTTCGTCGCTTAGTTCCATATATACTCACTATACATTATATAGTGATATTAGTCATCCGCGTATGCAAAGAAATCTTTATCTTTCTTTGCATCGCTGACTACTTTCCCCCAGAACGCCTCCAGATCGCCTGATGGAGTATCTTCAAGCGTTCTAATTGCTTCGGGTTCATTTTGCTCCTGTGCGATCTCATCAGCAAGACCATTTCCTAATGGATCTTTTGCGCTAAATTGAATAGTATGGTGGTGAAATATGCTCATAATGTTTGTTTTTTGTTTGTGGTAGTTACCATTATATTAGCACAAACATTATAATATGTCAATACACGTGAAGAGCGCTCGACTACCCTACGGAAGATGGTTTCCGCCCGTTACGCCAATCACTTCTGCGGTAATGTAACTCGATTCCTGACTCGCAAGAAAAACATATGCCGGTGCCAATTCTGCAGGCTGCCCTGGGCGACCAAGAGGCACTTGCTCTCCAAATTCTTTGAGCTTCTCTGGCGGTTGACCGTGACTCGGTTGCAACGGCGTCCAAATTGGTCCTGGGGCGATGGCGTTCACTCGAATACCCTGATCAGCGAGCATTTTTGCAAGGGATTTAGTAAACGAGGTAATTGCACCCTTTGTCGACGCATAATCAAGTAGCCCTGGCGATGGCTGATACGATTGAATCGAGGTCGTATTGATGATACTTGCACCTGCTGGCATATACGGGACGGCAGCTTTTGTAATCCAGAACATTGCAAATACGTTTGTCGTAAACGTATCTTTAAATTGTTCAGAGGTAAGATCTTGGAGATCTTCAACAAACTCTTGCTTCCCTGCGTTGTTGACGAGTATATCGATTGTTTCGAATTGGTCGATGGTTTTTTGAACAAGTTCTTTGCAGAATGCTTCAT
>JACQGD010000054.1 GCA_016199685.1 Candidatus Saccharimonadota bacterium | reverse complement strand
GTGTCGTGGGGGTCGGTTCTTTCTTGTCATACACTAAAGTATGGAGCGCTTCTGGAAAAATAGCAGTGAAATATTTTTCACTATTTGCCATTATGCTTTACGAACATGGCCCTTCCCGAGAAATGCCCTCCCGATGAATTTATGAATTTCGACAACGATGATCGGAATAATAAATGAGATGAAGCACACGGCTACGAAGTCGCCAATGTACACAGTCGAAAGATGAAGCCACTGCTGCAACGGTCCAAAAACCGCAAGGAACTGTAGCACAACTGCGACAGTAAGACCTATGGCAAAGGGCGTACTCCATACTCGCAGACGACTAAAGGCGGATTCGGAATCGCTTCGAGCATTGACCGCATTTGACCATTGCATGACGACGAGTGCGCAAAACGCGATTGTCCGAGCGTACGCCTCGCCCATACTGCTAAGGAATGCGCCATATATAGCGAGTGTCACAGCGGCCATGATAATTGCGACAAGTACCATACGGGTAATAATATATTTGCTAAGGATCGGTGATTTTGGTCGCTTCGGCGGATGGTTCATAACATCACGCTCACCCTTTTCGAGTCCAAGTGGAATGACAAGGACGCTGTCGGTAACAAGATTGATCCAGAGGATTTGGACTGGTAGTAGTGGCACAGGCATACCAACAACGAGTGCTCCGAGCATTGCAAGCGTTCCCGCGGCACTCGTCGTCAGGAGATAGTAGAGCATGCGTTTAATGTTAGAAACGACGATCCGTCCTTCTCGCATTGCGTCGATGATCGACTTGAAATTATCATCAAGTAAGACTATATCTCCTGCTTCTTTTGCGATATGCGAACCACTTCCCATCGCGATTCCTACGTGTGCATTCGTGAGTGCTGGGACGTCATTCACGCCGTCACCGGTCATCGCCGTAATGTTATGTCGGGAATTTATGCTCGGGTATCACACGAGCAAAAACGCGTACATTCTTTATTGCGTGATCAAGTTCTTCATCGCTCATCGTATTCATATGACGGGCGTCAAACACCTGATCTCGGGTAGAAGCCATGCCGAGCTCACGCGCAATGTGAAATGCCGTCTCGGCGTGATCACCTGTGATCATACGTACAGTAACACCGGCTTTTAAAGCGGCACTTATCGCACGCTTTGCTTCTGGTCTGAGAACGTCAGCAACCGCAACAAATCCGACGAATTCAAATTTCGTTTTCTTCGGAAGGTCGTTGAATGATTTGATCGGCTCGTCGAGTACCACAGATGCTATTGCAATCACGCGGTACCCTTGACTCGTTAATTTGTGCAGTATTTTAATAGCTACATCGTGTTCGTTCGCAGTAATGTCGCTATGATGTAAAACGACTTCAGGAGCACCCTTTAGGTCGAGTGTAAAATGTCCCGACTGCTTCCAGACATTGCCACTCATAGAATGCGCTTGGTCGAAAGGGAGGCTCACGAGTGCTTTTGTAGTGATAGGTGTCGTAGATTCTGTCTCACTATACATCTTAAGTGCGGTATCGAGTGGATCGTGTGTTTGAGAGTCAGAATGAGTAATACTTCGGCTGAGGATTTGAGCGAGCGAATAGCGGGTGTCGGTAGGCTGCCATGTCTCTTGAACTGTTAATTGATTTTTTGTCAGCGTCCCAGTTTTATCTGTAGCGATCGTTGTTATAGTGCCGACGCTTTCGATTGCGTTCATGTTGCGTACCAGTGCTTTTCGGGCTGTCATACGTCGCATAGCAAAGACAAGTACAACAGAGATTGCAACGGGGAGACTTTCAGGTGCCGCACTCACTGCAAGTGCAAGGACGAACTTTATAGCCTCGGTGATTTCCATGTCCCTCAGGATCGCAAGACCAAATGCCACGAGTGACATTGCTCCAACGACGGCAATGATTTGTGTAACGAGTGTATCAATCTTTTTTTGAACAGGGCTGCTTGAGTCTTGATTTTGCGTGAGGGCGGCAAGCTGTCCAAACTCGGTTTGATTGCCTGTCTTGATAACGACAGCGGTGATGACGCCTGAGATAACAAATGAACCCTGAAATACAATATTGGTTTGTTCAAATACTTGTTTTTTGCCATGCAGTGCATCGGTCTGTTTGCTGATGGGATTTGATTCTCCGGTAAGCATCGACTCGTCTACGCGAGCGTTTTTGACATCAATAATTCGAGCATCCGCCGGTACCTTCTCGCCTTCATTGATGACGATAACGTCTCCAATGACAAGATTAGTACTATCAATTTGCACTGTTTTACCGTTACGGTATGTGCTCACCAGTTGTAGTGTGTGCTTTTGTAATGAACGGAGTATTCTTTCTGTTGAAAAGCGCTGTATGTAGTGTATGCCTGCACTGACTCCAATTATCGCCAGGATAATAATGCCGTCGACAATATCTCCATGATAAAAACTAATGACTGCCGCAATAAACAGCACTAGCATAAAAATATTCAGTAGCGGCTCAAGAATTTTTTTCCAAAGAGGTATGCGCGAAACTTTGATGGCATTTGGACCGTATTGACGAAGTCGCTCCTCGGCGTCAATTGTTGATAATCCACGTTCACTTGTGTCGAGTTCTTCAATGACTGCTCGTACAGACTTCTCAAAAAAGGTTAGCATGAGCTTTATTATAGCAAAACACCCCGACTAGCGGGGTGTTTATTATACAAAATGGCAATTAATAAATACTTACTAATTGGAACTGGTTGCTTTTGAGACCGTTACCCCATTTGATCGTGTCTTCGATCGTCTTACCAATCAAATTTTGTCCAAGTGGACTTTTGACACTGATACGGCCATCGCTTGGGTTTGCCTCGATACTATCGACGATTGTATATACGACCTTACGGCCGCTTTTGTCGATAAGCTCAACGACTGAGCCGAGGGCGACTTTAAATGCATCGCGCTTGCCTGGGAAGAGCTTTGCTGATGCTAGGTACGTTTGCTTGTCTGCAAGTTCACTCTCGATTGACTCGAGTTGTGCTAGCTTCTCGACACGAGCGAGTCGCTCATCATGTCCGTCTGTTTTATCGAGTTCACGGAGCTCAAGAATTGTTTGGTGTTGGTCGCGCTCAAGTCGTGCGACGTCCTTACGTAATTCTTTCATTCCCTTTTTACTTAAATAAATGACTTCAATTGTGTTCATGTTGATGTCCTCCTTTTGTTGGTCTATATATTGTGGTAACAACGAGACTGTGGTGAAATTGGTTGTTGTTACTGTCACTAGTATGGAATATTAATCTTAGAAAACTATGAAATATCTCACAACTTGTTAAAAATACAATGGTTATGTTTTGACCCCTGTTAAAATGGATCAAAATATTGCATATTTCTGAGAGTGGGCGTATGATTGCACAACCAACCGGACACTTGAGTAAACAGGTGTCCGGTTGGCCCTACAATGACAGGAGAGGTTACATGATGTACTATCTCAGGCGAATCACACTGTGGGTTGCATACGCGTGTGCAATAAACGGAGTTGTCATCGGTAGTCCGAGCTCGGAACGTCTGCTGGACGAATACGAAACCAGAGTACTCAATCTCAAGCGTGATACAAAGAGATTGACGCCACTGTAACGGTGAACACTACTCTAAGAGTTTAGCCAGCCGGGTAGTTCAGTATACACAACTTCTCGTTGGAAGTACTGGATTATAGCGGGATAGGCTCAGTTTCACTCTCCTGTCTCGCTTCATATGTAATCATGCTGTGATCATGTATGAAGCGATACGTAAAAAAGCCCTTTGATGGGGCTGTTTTACTCTGTCATGGTTATTTGTGTTTAACAAGCTTGCCATCTTGCAATCGGAAGGTGCGATCCGTCTTGCCGGCAATATCGAGGTCATGCGTCACTGCGATAATCGTTGTATTCTCACTACGAGATAAATTGTGAAGCAGGTCGAAGATTTTTTGCCCTGTTTCTGTGTCGAGGTTCCCCGTAGGCTCATCGGCAAGAATCACAGCCGGATGGTTTGCGAGCGCTCGGGCTATGCTTACCCGTTGCTGCTGACCACCTGAGAGTCGTGAGGGTTTTCGTCGCTGCTCTTCGGTATTTATGCCAACTTCCTCTAAAAGCTCAGCCGCCTTATCTCTTCGCTCGCGTGATGGCACGCCGCCGAATTCGAGAGCAAGCATGACATTGTCGAGTGCGCTAAGATTTGGAATCAGATTGTAGTGCTGAAATACAAAGCCAATCTTTTTTGAGCGATAATTTGTTTGTTTCGTCGCCGTGAAGCTGGTAATGTCTTGATAATCGACTAAAATTTCTCCACTGGTCGGCTGATCAAGCGCGCCAAGTAAACTGAGAAGCGTACTTTTACCACTGCCTGATTTACCAACGATACTTGCGAATTCACCTGTATCGACGTGGAAACTGACGTGATCGAGTGCATGAACAGTGCCACCGGGCGCTTGGAACGATTTTGTGAGGTCTTTTACTGTAAGTGACATATGGTTCTCCTATTCTGTCCTTAATACTTCTGCTGGGCGTACTCGTGAGATAAGCCATGCTGGCACCGCGCTACCGACGATGGCAATCAAGAAGGTAATTCCAACTGCCCCTGCAAATACCCCCGGTGAAAGTGTACCGGTAATGTCATTGACACTTGCCCGTGCACTGGCGATAGGTCCGCCCGCACCCGGTCTTCCTAAGCCCCCTCGCATACCACCAGGGGTTCTACCCTGTTCGGAAGTTGTTGTTGACTCGCTTGAGCTGACAAGTGCTTTCGTGAGTGGCCCACTTGTTGTAACGCCAAGTCCAATACCAACGATCGCTCCAATAAAGGTGAGTGTGACTGCTTCGACCATAAACTGAGTGATGACTTTGAAGTTGGTGCCGCCAATTGCTTTTATGACGCCGATTTCACGCCGCCGCTCCCGTACAATCATAATCATTGAGAGGAGCACAATTACACCACCAGCAATTGCTGCGCCGATAACTCCGACAAGTGTGAGGTTTCCTATACTCTCAAGCGATTCAAGGCTACTTGTTGCTCTATCTGCTGCGCTTGTGACGTCCGCTTTGTCGCCGAGTTTTTCTTTTAGTGCTGTTACGGTTGATGCGACATTTTCACTCGAATCAACGGTGATTGTTGCACTCAAGACTGAGCCTGATTGGTCGGTTAATGTCTGCAATGTTTTTAGTGGTAGTATGAGGCCGTTATCGGCAAAATCATTCCCTGTCTTGTAAATGCCTTTTACGGTAATAGTTTGTCCGTACGCAGTGAGGGTACTGCCAACTTTTAAACTATTTTTTTCTGCAAGATTACTTCCGACAAGTCCGATACGCTCTTCACTTGTGCCGTCGATTGTTTCACCGCTAGTGAGGACTAGCTTACCGCCATTGGTTGCAAGTGAGTTGGGATCGGATGTCCCCGTTACTAGTGTCCTTGGCTGAGGCGGTATACGAGTTTCCGTTGATGAGTCACCTTCGCCCATCCCTTCTGGTGGAGTCGGTGGTGTTGCGGACGATCCTGAAGTACCCTCAAAACGCTGCATACGCTGGCCGAATCTGCCAAGCTCGGTTGATGGAGTGAGGTTTGTCTCGCTTGTACCGAGCTGATCCGTGAGAGTCGAAATAACTCCCGAGACATGCTCTGTGCTCGTAATTGTCTTCACTTGGTCTGCAGTCAGAGGATCACCGCCACCCATACCTCCTTGAATCCCTGCAGGTGAAACGGTGATTGTACTGGCGGTCGCTGCCTTTACTTCTGCAATCTTTGTCGTCACACTCGTCCGTGCTGCGAGCATGACGAGAATAAGCGCGATGCTGATAGCCAGCATTAAAACGATTGCCCCACTTCTCGTAGGGCTTCGCAAGGCGTTTTTGACGCCTCGTGTTACTACGTTCATATATATTCCAATCTTCATCACTCACTAAGAATGATGAGTTATTATTTGATTACAAACGTAGTATACTTATTTAGATTGAGAATTTGCTGGAACTTTGCTGAAAATAGGCAGTAAAACTGTAAATGTTGTTGCATGGTCAAGCGCACTGCTCGCACTCAATTCACCGTGATGAATCTCTACTATCTTTTTTGCAAGTGCAAGACCAAGTCCATGACCTGCCTGATCGCCATTTGTACGTGACGTATCTGCCCGGTAAAACCTATCAAAAATGTGCGGAAGATCTTGCTCGCCAATACCTTTGCCTGTATTGACGATCTCGATACATACTTTACCACTTCGCTTTGCTAAGCGTATCGTTACCAGACTGTCACTAGGGCTGTACTTGAGAGCGTTATCGACAAGGATCATACAAAGTTCCTCTACTCCATCTTTGTTACCAAGTGCAGGTGGAAGATTTGCAGCACAGATGAGTTTCATTCTATTTGAGGGCTGGTTTTGGCGCTTTATGACATCACTCAGAATCATCTTGAGATTTATTTTTTCAAATGCCATGTCGGTGTGATCAATTTTCGACAGCTGCAGTAAAACCTTTGAGAGACGACTTAGTTTGTCGACTTCTTCGAGGTTACTCTGAAGCGTTTCTCGTAACTCGCTCTTACTTACGCTCGGGTCTCGTAATATGACTTCTATTTCCGATTTCATAACAGCAAGTGGGGTGCGAAGTTCATGGCTCGCATCACTTGTAAACCGTGACTGAGCCTCGTGAGCTTCTTCGATATCATGAAGCGTACGCCGAGCGAGTGCGTAGCTGCCAATGCCGCCGCCAACGACAATAATAATATTGACGTAGACAAGCGAGAAAAAAAGATTTGTGTTTGCAACGCTGTTTTGGTTGTCTCGAAACTGCGAATAGTGAGGATCTATCCGTGGTGTTGTAGGAATCCCCGACTCTTCATATCTCGATTGTAAATCTTGAAGCCGATTACCTACTTCTTGAGAGGTGATATTGTAGATGCTAATACTAAAAATAAGACTAATCGTCATGAGTATAAGCAGGTACCAACCTGTTAATTTAAGAGTGGCAGACTGAAACATACTACTTTGTATCTATTTTGTAACCGAAGCCACGAACAGTTTGGATGAGTGGTGGAGTTTTGAAAGGCTGATCAACTTTCGTGCGAAGATATTTAATATATACTTCAACCGTATTAAGAAGGATGTCAGCATCGTAGTCCCATACATGAGATATGATTGTTTCTTTTGAAAGAGGACGGCCTTGATTACGAAGCATGTACTCAAGCAGTGCGAATTCTTTACTCGTAAGGTTGATTTCTTTTCCAGCTCGAGTAGTCTGAAATGTCGTTGTGTCGAGCGTAAGGTCACCTGCTGTCAGGATAACACTTTGCTGCTCTGCTGGACGACGAAGGAGTGCACGGACACGCGCTAGGAGTTCTTCAAGTGCAAACGGCTTTACGAGGTAATCATCAGCGCCACTGTCGAGTCCTTTTGTTTTATCCGCAGTTGTACCGAGAGCGGTGAGGATAAGCACAGGGGTATGTATTTTTGCCTCGCGCATTGCTTTTACGATAGCAAGCCCATCGTATTCACCTGGAATCATACGATCAATAATAGCGAGGTCGTATGGTTCTGTAGTGGCCATAGCATGTCCCTCGTCACCATCGTAAACAACATCAACAGCATACTTTTCCTGTTCGAGCGCTCGTCCTAAGGCTCGTGCAATCTTATGCTCATCTTCGACAACTAATATTCTCATATATACTATAGTACTATCTTATGCTGATAAATGACTGTAATTAATCTCACAAAATACTGGTAAATAATTTACGCGTACTTTGCACTCCACTCTTCCATGGTGCGGAGTATAGGTAAAAGATCTTGTCCCTTAGGGGTTAAAGCGTACTCACAGCGACTGTTGCTGCTGTTTTGGAGCTTCATTATTATCCCTTCATTTTCAAGATGATCAAGACGTGCAGAGAGCGTCCGTGGGTTGATTCCACCTACAAGGTCTTGAATTTGGCAAAATCGAACAACCTCTTCGTTGATGAAGAAACGTAAAAGTTGCGGTGTCCATTTGTCGCCAAGAACTGCAGTGGCGGCTTTGATGCAACCAATGGAAGGATCAATAACTGCGTTTGTCATAGTATTACTATACATTATCTAGCGATATTAATCAATACGCCTTACGGTTACGATTTCTTCTTAAATAATACGTCGAGAGAAAGTCGCTTTGAGTATTCCAGAGCACCATATCGGAAAAGGCGGACTGCAATGGACAATGCGATCACGGAGCTAACGGCAAGGATAGCAATTCCGATCGCCGCTTCAAGTAACGATAGGTTGCCAACAGCGTTTCTTAGGAGGAGCGGTATTGGAGCCGTTAGTGGGAAGAATGACAAGAATTTTACGAGGGGTGATTCTGGCATCGATACGAATAATGTAAAGGCATAAAGCGGACCAAATATGAATACCATGATAACTCCAAAGAAACTTCCAGCTTCTTTCGCCGTTGGCGCAGCCGCACCGATTCCAACGAGTAATCCCGTAAACAGCAAGAAGCTAAACACAAATATGAGCGCGCTTACACCAATCCGCAATGGATCAATTGGAATCGAACTGAGGTCGACATTTGGTAGCTCGAGTTGGGTTCTAAAGAGTAAGTAGACTATAATCACCGGAATAAGTATGACGATGACCTGGATCAAGGCTAGGATTATAAGAGAGAATATCTTACCAATAATAAGCGTCCGAGCTTCGATGGTTGTAAGTATCATTTCAATGACACGGTTCTCTTTTTCTTCGGTCGTACTCGTCAGCATTTGACTACCAAACATAGCAATCAAAATGTAGAACAGAACCAAGAATATACCAGGAGCTATGAGTTCCTTAATTCCATCAAATTGTTCGCCGTCCTTGTAGGTGAGAGAGCTAAAGTTGACTTTATCTTGGAGGACAAGTGTTGTTTGAGGGTCGACTTTTGCGCTAGCGGTTGTTTGGAGTAGTGTCTTTGCGACGCTCTCGTATTTACCATTATTAAACAGTCCGACATCTTTAGCATATACTTCTACCCGATTCTTTGTAAGATCTTGAGGGTAGTAATAGTACGCATCGAGCTTGCCAGATTTAACCTCATCGATAGCTTGTTGCTTGTCTGCAACAGTTTTTGCTTTCAATGAAGAAAGTATTTCGGGGCTCACATGACCTGATTGGTCTGTAATGGCAATGCTAAACTGCTGATTTTTCATATTATCTGCAGCTTCATTCGTTGTCTTGTTTGAGAAGAAGATAATCGCAAACACAGCTGCAATCACCACCGGGAAAGAAAGTGCACTTATCCAAAACGATTTCTTTTTTAGTGTACGAGTGAGCTCGAACCGAAATACAGTACCAAGATTATGCATATTATTTCTCCTCCTCTGTCGCTTCGTTTTCGTCGCCGTACACCTTTAAGAAAATGTCGTCGAGACTTAATCCATTGAATTTCTTTTTCACCTCAGCAATTGTGCCGTACGCGTGTGCTGTACCGTCCTTGAGAAGGATAATTCGATCGCATAGCCGCTCGACCTCTTCCATTTGGTGAGTGACAAATATAATTGTCGCACCAGCACGTTGGTGCTCTTCAATGATATCCATAAGGAGTCGTCGGTTCACAGGGTCAAACCCTTTTGTGGGTTCATCAAGAATAAGAAGGTCTGGATCATTCATAATAGTGATGCCTAATTGAATTTTTTGCTGTTGCCCACCAGAGAGTTTGTCGAGTCGTGTCGTTGCTTTATCGGCGAGTTTAACGCGTTCAAGATACGCGATCGAACGTGTTTTTGCCTCGTCTTTCGAGAGACCTTTGAGCTGACCAAAGTAGAGCATGGCATCGATAACGGATTCTTTCTTATATAGTCCTCGCTCTTCTGGGAGGTAGCCAAGTTTGACACCTCCGTCGACTGAAAACGGCTTACCGTTGATGTGAAGTGTGCCGCCAGCTGACTGGTAAATTCCTAGGAGTGATCGAATAGTCGTCGTTTTTCCTGACCCGTTACTTCCGAGGAAGCCAAACACTTCACCGCGTTCAACGTCAAAAGATAAATCTTTAATAAAGGTCTTACCGCCAAAATCCCTTCTAAAGTTTTTTATAGATACTATCGGTGATGTGTCTCGTGCCATTCGGTCAGTTCTCCTTATTACTTACTTCATTCTAGCATGCCTATTCGTAGGATTGGCGTCTCGCTGTTAAATCATCGATTCGTT
>JACQGD010000073.1 GCA_016199685.1 Candidatus Saccharimonadota bacterium | reverse complement strand
TGTTGAAGCAGTCGATGCGCCTGTACCACATACGCGCCCACCTCAACCACAGAGTAGCGGTGTTTCCGACTCGATTGATGGACGTTCAGGCAGCAGCTACATCGAACCAGGTAACCCTGCAAAGTTTGATGCACCTGTTGATAGCTATATCGAAGGTTCTGATGGTACTCCTGATCAGTATGTTGATCCATTTAGTACGCCACTCCCGGATATGCCGGACCTTCGTGAAAGTAAAGGAATTGAGCCAGTTTCTCCTCCAGAAAACGTTGTTGCCGATCCCGATCCACAGTCGTTAACTCTCGATCAACTTGAAAAGACAACGGTGCCGACACTTCCTGCCCTGGACTTACCTCCATTGCCTCCACTCCCTGATTTTTCAAACACAAATCTCCCTCCACTTCCGCCACCGCCGCCACCTCCGATTTTTGATCAATCCCCAACAATGGTAAGTGCTCCACCGCAGTCAGGTGCTGTATCAAGTGACAACCTCGGTGATATCTTTGGCGATGCGCCTGCTGCACCAGAAGTTCCACAAACACCTCCGACACCGCCGAAGCCGGGTCAGTTCCAAATTCCTGGGCAGTAGGATTATTCCAGAACAATAAAGTGATTTATAGCCACATCGTCTCCAAGTGCAGCGATGTGGTTTTCGCAATCATGGCGCTGAGTGCGGTGGCAGCGCATAATCTCGATGACTTCGTTTGCATACTGTCGGGCGTCAATTGTCTCACCGATCTCTTCTGGGCTGCGACCCGCATCCATGAACACAAAGTCGGTATTTGGCACGTCATCCTTACTGCCAGGTCGGCAAGCGAGTCTGATCCGGCTCATTGGATAGCCTTTGGCCTTGAGTCGGTAAAAGGCGAGACATGCGCTTCGTCCGGCGACGATATGGTCGATGTGGCCAGTGACCCCATTGAGGTCGATGCTCATAAATTCAATCGTTGCGTTGTCTTCACCGTCTAAAATGTCTTCGACGATACGAATAATTTCATCGGTAATCGTCAAATGATCAAGGTTATTAAGAGTTCCGTCGACATAGCCAAGGTGGTGCATTTCAGTTGCGCCAATCAGTTGGCCTGCGCTATGCCATTCCTGTAAACGAACCTCCGCTAAGTTACTCAGATTATCGGGGTTTGTTCCAGCTTCGCCTGCTGTCAGGGTGATCAGATGGAGTTCTGTACCAGCTTTGGTCTCCATAAGCAATGTACCGCTTGGGCCAAACGCTTCGTCATCTGGGTGTGCAAAAATACCAACGATGATTTTTTTCATGAGTTCAGTATAGCACCTTATTACCTGAACTAGCACTAGCGTAAAGTATATTGACTATATACAGTAAATATGATAAAAATACAGTTATGGAAAAGCCCCAATTTAGCGACAGTGGGTTCGAGCAACGAAACACGAAGGCGATCGAGCTGTTTGTCGACGGGTCTTTGCTGATTAACGGAGATGATTTCGACGACGAGCTGGCTCATATTGGGGAAATTGGAACGGAACTGCCTCAAGAGCAAGATGCATTCTTGGAGGGAGACGTTTTTACTGAGGCGAGTGATGTGTTGGTCACGTATGGATTTAGGCGACCAATCGACATAAACATTGGATGGCGTCATAGCGCGGAAGAAACATACCAAAAAGACGGATTTATAGAGACTAACCCTCACGAGGAAGTGTTCTCTTTAAAGCTTAGCTATGACGGAGCATCGGTGGATTTCTTTGTCACCGTAACAGATGGCAGCTCAGAAGTTGTACTCGAAAAAGAGATTTCTATCAGAGATGAGAACTTCGATTTAGATAGTGTACGCGAGAAATATAACGGCATCTTTAGTAGTAATAGCGAGCTAAATGAATCGCTCGTTGAAACACTACTTGAGAACAAAATCTATCACAACAACGCAAATGAGATACTCGATGTGACTGATACTGAGATTGCTGCACTCATTCTTTTGTCTACTGCAAAAGGAATGTATACTACAGTGTAATGACCGACGGAATAATCCTTATAGACAAACCGGCCGAAATGAGCAGTTTCGGTGTTGTCGCTCGTGTGCGTCGAGTACTGACTACGCAGCAACAAAAGAAAGTAAAGGTTGGACATACGGGAACACTCGACCCGTTTGCGACGGGGCTTATGATTCTCGTTATCGGTAAAGAGTGCAAGAATGCTGGCCATTACACTAAGCTCGATAAAGTGTATGAGGCGACAATCCGCCTTGGACAAACGAGCAGCACTGGCGATCCCGAAGGTGAGATTACTGACGTCGCCGATCTGCACCCCACTCATGAGGACGTTGAGCGCGCGATGGGCGCATTTACCGGCGATATCAAGCAACGACCACCTATCTTTAGCGCGATCAAAATCAATGGGCAACGAGCCTATAAGCTTGCCCGAAACGGCGAGGAAGTCGAGATTCCTGAGCGTGATGTGACGGTTCATAGTCTTGAACTCGTAGACTATACCTATCCTGAGGTCAAAATCCGCACTCATGTGAGCAGTGGCACATATATTCGCAGTCTTGCCGCAGATATAGGGACGATGCTTGGAACGGGTGCATACTGCACGCAGCTGAGACGGACATCTATTAGTAAGTGGAAGACCGAAGACGCGCAAACGCTTGCAGATTTTGGCGTAACAAATTAGGAGGCTATATGGACATCATTGAACTATGGAGCGGATCAACAAAAGCACTTGTATCGATTGATGGTGGGTGGCTGACGAATGTATCAGATGATTACGGAGACATTCTGTTTCCCAAACGTCAGCTCACGACAGAAGATGGCTCTAAAAAACAACGCGGCGGCTGTCATATATGTCTGCCAAACTTCGGCCCTGGCGGTCTGAGTGATCAGGTGCAACATGGGTTCGGTCGCCAGGTGATCTGGGAGGTTGGTCACAAAACACAGAGCGAAGTGACACTTGAGCTGCCTCATGGCGATGAGGAATATCCCGATCTTTCTTCGCAGCTTACGTATGCACTCGATGGAAATTCTATAAAAATGACGCTCAAGGTGATAAATAACGGTAGTGATAGTCTGCGAATTGCTCCGGGTTTTCATCCGTATTTTGCAACCATAGACGGCGAGGGGCAGGTGAGTATTGACGGTGAGCGTACTGATATTCAGGATCTCGAAGATACGGTATTTCACTCTGGAAACGACAAGACACTCAAGCTAGACAAGCGGATGATTACCATGCACTCCGATGAACTCACGACCTGGGCGGCGTGGTCTGACCATCTCGGTAATTATGTATGTCTCGAGCCGACATATGCGGGATATGCCTTTGAGGACGCAGACGATGCACCGGATGATCAGCTGCTTCACCCCGATGAGTCACGCGTATATTCGGTCTCGATCACTTGGTAGCATATTGACTTTTTAAAGCTTTTATGCTAATATAAGAATATGAATGATGAACCTGTACCGATGCGTAGTGATAGTGATCATATACCAGCATATGAAGTTGCACGTCTCTACGGTCAGGTAACTGATTTACTTAAGGATGAACGATTTACTACTGTTGATGACAAAACAGGGTATGACGATAAAGGTGTGAAAATAGAGATTCCTGCAGTAAGTCTTATAGGGATAGAGGGCGGGCCAATACAAGAAGCTGGCTTTTATGCGGTCTCAGTAGCTCGTGTACCTAGCTTCCGTCAGGACGGTAATCCTGTCGAAGAAGAGACAATTATCGCTATAGAAGATAGTGATAGTATGCCTAAATCGCAAGATACATACCTTATTACGGCAGTTGATGGATTTCCTACTCTTTTGCATGTCAAGGGGAAAGGTGTTGAGCCTGCGATTCCTATGCAAGAACTAAGTATACGGCAAGCGATCGGTGCACTTATTAGGGAGATGAATCTCCCTACGCATGAGTAGTGTATATTGACTTTTTAAAGCTTTTATGCTAATATAAATTTATGAACGCAGAAAAATCATCTTATGGCGTGCGCGATTTCTACGGCCCGTTAGAACATGCTGGATTAACAGACCCAGCGAGTGGACGAGATATACTTTTTCATCCAGGTGATCCGAATAAGCTTGTGAGAGCTAGCCATGAAGATGCATTTTATGACAAGAATCAAATGGCAGAGTTAGTAAATAACACGAGCAATCTTTTGAAGGGGTTAGGCGAACATGGCGTCAATCATGTTAATCCTACGTATCTCGATCAGAGTCCGGATGATGATACTCCACGCTTGTTGACGATAGTTGATAAAATTGACTCTGCTCAGCCATACGGTGAATTCTTCGAAGTAATGTCACAGGAGCAGGTCGTTGAGGCTAACGATACGCTCGTAAATATGCTCTCTTATGCTCAAAGCGTTGCTGAAAATGGTGGCATTATCGATCCTGAAATTATGCAAATGAGCCAGTTTGTCTATGATTCTGAAAGTCAGAAATTTATACTGGTCGATGTTGAGCCAATTGGTGCACTTGAAATTGACATCTCAGAGGATAGTGTAGAAATTTCTGAAGATGAAGGTGTTGAGCATAGAATACCATCGCCACTTTCGCGTACGGTTGCTCAACTTTGTATTGATGTGATCGAGCTTTCTCGTCGTGCCGAATCTCCACTTTCTAGTCTGCGTGCGGCGGCGAATGCGATAGATGCATTGCCGGGAGCCTCAGGAGCGACTGATGATGCAAAAATATCCCTTCTTCAGATGCTTGATACTGGCGAGGTGACTCCTGATATTCTGAACATGTCTATGGGCGAGTCGCTACTGAACGAAGACGAGTAGCTCAGCTAGTTGCATTACCCCTATAATTCTGCTACTATATACCAGATGATTACTAAAGAGAACAAATCACAGGCAATTGCTTTGACTCAGGTTTCAAAGACAGACGTAGGAAGCCCACAGGCTCAAGCGTCAGTTTTGACGGCTCGTATCAAAGAGGTGACAGAGCATCTCAAGGCTAACAAGCACGACCACATGGCTCGTCGCGGACTTATCCAAATGGTTGGGAAGCGAAAGCGCCTTTTGAAATACCTCGAACGTAAAGACTTCGAAGCTTACAAAGCAACAGTCGCAACACTAGGACTCCGCAAATAGCGGGGTTCTTTTTATTTCGGTAATAATCGTTCGGGTGAGCGTGAATGGTCGGCAACTGAAATGAGTAGTGTCGCGCCAGTCAAAACTATCCACAGTACAGCTGGATTGACGGCAATCCGTTCGAGTGTACCGATACCAAGCCCTAAATCGAACTGTATAGCGAACAGCAGTGTAGCAATGATACCGACGACGCCCAGTAGCAGCGATACGATTGCATAGTCAGGAAACCGTGTTCGAACAGTGAGAGCAGTTGCAATGATGAGTAGGTTACCGCCTGCTATCGCCAGAAGTGCACCAATACCATGAAGCATCATACGAGTACTATCACCGCCGAGGTTTTCTGCGACAGAACCAGGGAAGGATCCGACCATCAAGAGACCGATACAATACACTGCCGCGAGAAACGCAATACTATAGCGCCAGCGCTTCGAAATGAGATGCATGAAACAGAGTGTCACAATGGCGACAATAAGCGCATGGGTGATGAAGCCAGTGTTCATTAGACCGTGAAGCGGTGAGCATACAACACGGTCGAGTTGACCGTTGTTGAGACATTCGGGCACTCCTAAGTCGCTAATATAGTTTTGCGACCAACTGTAGGGAGTGGTCCACGCTCGAGCCGTCATAAATTCCATAATGAAATATTGCAGAGCGAGAATACCTGCAATACCGCCAATTTTTAGTCGGTGGTGCTTGAGGAATGACAGAGTCTTCATATATCTAGTATACTCGCCAAATGCACTCTTGGCTTATCACGAGTAGAGACAAAGCGTAACTGATAGGTTGGTGAATTAAATTACAACATATTTATAGTATTTAGTCTAAGATGAGTAGATATGTCTGAATTTACCACTACACCGTATGACCAATCTGCAATAGAAACTCACAGTGATCTCACTGAATTACCAAATCGCCGCATGCTCGAGCAAACACTTGAGCAACTTATTGACTCGGGCGAAACAAATATCTCGCTCCTATCGCTCGATCTCGACGATTTAAAGCGAGTTAATGATAGCTTCGGGCATCTTGAGGGAGATGACTATATCATTAACGCCGCTCAATCTATTGAGGAGAGTATTCGCGCTGGCGATGATGACTCTGAGGGTGGTGATATGCTCGTGCCGAGTGTGGCGGAACTGTATCATCGATCAGGTGACGAGTTTTATGTCATTATTCGAAATACGACGAACACGCAAGCGATCGTAGAGCGGATCCAGCGGAACCTTGACGACATTGAATCGCGTGCGTCGATAGGGTTTGCCGTGTATGAGCCGAATGACACAGTGAGTAGTTTTCAGAGCCGATCGGAAGCGGCACTGATCGAAGATAAGCGTCGGCGTCGATATGCAACGTTCAGTCCAGAACAGCACGAAGCGCTACAAGTAGCCGACGTACAGCTTGCCATGCATGGTCTGCGCGTCACTCGTGTAGACAAGACTACAGCGGTTTCGTAGCGCGTCACTTCTGGTGAGTATAGTGCCAATACGGCGTCGGCAGCTCATTGCCTTGCC
>JACQGD010000020.1 GCA_016199685.1 Candidatus Saccharimonadota bacterium | reverse complement strand
TCGGGAGAAGTGCAAAAACACACGGCGCAAGGACTGTGATCATTCCTGCAAAAAATGCTCCGAGAAGTAGTAACATGGATTTCCTTTCAAGTTAATGTAATGTTCCAAGGTACAATGGCGCTTCAATCAAGAAGCGCCATTGTAAAAGGAGGGGTGTTATGGCATCAATACGCTGTCGATAACATGAGTCACACCATTGCTGCTGAGGACATCAGATGTTTCGATAGCTACTGTTTTGCACTTAGCGTCTTGGATCTTTAGCATTCCACCGTCCATGACAGGGGTAAGTACTTCACCTTGTACGCTTTTAAGAGTTTCACCCTTAGTCGCCATTACTTTAAGCGCTGCAGATGTATATGTTCCTGGTACAACGTGGTACGTAAGGATGTTAGCAAGTGCTGCTTTGTTTTCTGGCTTCTGAAGTGATTCTACAGTTGCAGCGTCAAGCTTTGCAAATGCACCGTTGTTTGGGCCGAAGACCGTAAATGGACCTTCACCCTTAAGTGTGTCAACGAGGTCTGCGAGCTTAACGAGGCTTACAAGTGTCGTTACGTTGTCTGCATTTACTGCGTTATCAACGATATCTTTATCTTTTACCATTTTTGCGCCACCGACAGTAACGCCGTCGCCGCCGTCTTTGTCAGTACTCATTGATGATGAGTTTGAGTTGCTTGTGCTGTCTTTTTTCATGCTATTTCCGATAGCATATCCGCCGGCTACACCGACAACGACACCAACAACAAGAGAGATGACCACTGTTGCTATTTTGTTACCTGATTCCATTGTAGAATCCTCCTTCGAGTTAATTATTACGTTAAGCCTTATTTGTAAACTTCTCTAATTTAGTTTACTTAATTAACTTAACTTGTTATCATGATAATATAGTACGTAAGGCATTGTCAACTACATTGCGAAAGATTATGACAAAAGATATATCACAAATCACTACCTACCAATCAGGCGTTATGCAGTCAACTGCTCACCGTATGCTAGGCCGCATCAAAACTGAATACCTCTCACAGTTCAACATCACTTCTATGCAGTGGTTTGTTATCGGGTATGCGTATGACGCTGGTGACACAGGCATAAAGCTTAATGACCTCATGAAACAACTTGATACGACCATGCCATAGAGTACTCTCACCATGAGACCAGTATGCTGTCGCCGTAGTGCCGACAATTTTCAACGCAAGCTTGACCCAGACATTTGTAAGGTCACTACCATTGCCGATCGTGCGTACGAAAACTTCATCAAAGTCATCTCTGACCCGTACCACCCAGTTATACTGTGAAAAACGTACTAACTGTACATGAACTGCTGAGCCAAAGTAAGGATCTGGTTCGTTTCCTTTCGCAATTAAAGACACCTCTTGACCGTTATGTGTTGCATCGATCACTCTCGCTCGCGTCTCAAGCCAATAATTAGCAACGAGCGAAACACCCTTACGGGCGATGCGCACATCTTGACCGGTCGCCGTGCCGTCGTATGCGACAGTGATTGAACTACCCGTTGCTTGACCTTGCGTCACGCCACCAACTTGATTCCAGATACCACTGTCGAGATTTCCTAAAGGGCCCGTAAACTGGTCATTCAAGAGTGGAACATCTACGTTAGGAGCTTTGAAATTAATTCCTCCTGCAGTATTAAACCAGATTCCTGCAAGTCCAGTCACGCCAAATGAGCTCGAGCTAATCGTACCTTGCGATCGCTGGCCCGCGTGAACAACAACCTTAATGTGAGTGCTAAAGAACAACGGATCATCGATAAAAAATCGATAGAGCGTCACTTTCATATCTCCACCACTACTAAATCCAGACCGACCTGCCGGAAAGCCACCCACAGGAACGTTATACCAACCACCATTAAATGCGTCTTCAGTACCAGACGACTGCCACGATGGGTAGATCTCTCCATCGACATATATCTCTATATTTCCTTCAAGTATACCCGTATCACCGTTCGCCGCATCGATCGCAATCCATAAAGACTCTAATTGACCTCCGCCTACTGTGTCGACGAGTGTTATTGCTTCGTAGGGCGCAGCATTTGCTTTTTCTGTTCCAATAATCTTATATGCAACTTGCTGCGATCCTACCGCCGAGAATTCACTAATTAGTGAATAATCAGCAGAACCAAATACGATAGTATCGGTTGAAGTAGTATTTTCTATCTCAACTCGTAGATACTTCTGAAACGGCATATGAAGATATCGATATGCAGCAGATTCACCACTCGCAGTATCTCGTTTCGTGCGACCTATCCTTTGATTCGAGAATTCTCCACCAAGTGGAGCATACGCAAAGAAATCATTCAGAGACAGCTCAACTGCCGCAGTTGTTTCGTTATCAATGAATACGCGAATCAACCCACCATCTTCAGCGAAATCTGATTGCGATCCGCCTCCGGAGCTTGCCACCCATATATGCCTCAGGATTCCTGGAGCGCCCCATGATTCCGCCAAAAGAACTCGCTTAGGACCTGCGGGGTTAGCTGATGACGTATGGGCCTTACCAAGCTCAACGGGGTGTGAAATCGATCGTTCACCATTTAAACGAAGCGGAAAACCCGAACTCGATACAGTTGCTGCACTTGGCGGCACCACTTGTAACGCAGTATCCGCTTTATCGAGACTAGCCTGAATTGCGGGTGCTAAATCAGACTTCGGTATACTTTTGAACTTTTGATTGCGGTAGGGCATTGTCGGCAATCGCAGTCGATGTTACAGCGTCTGTAGCAAGTTGCGATGAACCGACTACTCCCGCCTTAAGATGGCCGGCAGCGTCATGTTCTACGAGGAGATAATCGTTAAGGATTGTACCCCAATTTCCGTTATCGCCACCAGGTTGAGGAAGTCGGGGCATATTTCTCCTTGTTAATTTCCTTTATTATCAGGCTTAAGGCTACTAATTACAAGATGGGCTTGACTGCTTAGTTATTTTGAAATACCCTAGGGGGGTATGAATCATTCAACTTCTTCCCTAAAATCTCTTGCTGTTAGCGCGACACTCCATTGCCTGACAGGCTGTGCAATTGGCGAGATCCTAGGCATGATCCTTGGAGTGTTCTTTGGCTGGCCTATGTTCACAACTATGGTTGTTGCCGTCCTGCTTGCATTTATCTTTGGGTATAGCCTTTCCATACTACCGCTTCTACGAGGTGGCTTACCACTAAACAAAGCACTTCCAGTTGTACTTGCCGCTGATACAGTATCGATCTTAACGATGGAAATTGTCGACAATGGCGTCATGGCGATTATTCCCGGTGCAATGAACGCGGGACTCGTTAACCCAATCTTCTGGCTATCAATGAGCATCGCTTTATGTACTGCGTTTGTGGCGGCCGTACCTATTAATTATTACTTACTAAAACGCGGCAAAGGTCATGCATTAGTTCACCAACATCATGGTCATTCTCACCACGAGTCACACTCATGAGCTACGGCTACGCTGATCAAAAAGACGAACTCGTTAAGCGTCTTTCGCGTGCCGAGGGTCAGGTTCGTGGAGTCTCCCGAATGGTTAGCGACGACAAATACTGCATCGATATTCTGACACAAATTAGTGCGATTCAGGGCGCGCTCGATCAAGTAGCGTTGGAGCTACTTCGAGATCACACAAAACACTGCCTTCATACAGACGGAGGCGATGCTGACGAAAAAGCAACCGAACTCGTAGCTGCGGTAGCGCGATTGTTACGGGCAAAATAAAGGAGAAAATATGGAATCAAAATCATTATTATTTGGCATTATCGGATTTATACTAGGCGGACTTATCGTCTCTGTCGCAGCAACTGCAACTCCAAGCGATACCGACTCGCAAACTGGCCATTCAATGAATATGTCGAGCAATAGCCTCTCAAGTAAATCAGGGAAAGAATTTGATAAAGCGTTTCTGTCGCAGATGATTGAACATCATCAAGGTGCCCTCGAGATGGCGGAACTCGCAGAAACCAAAGCAAGTCACATTGAGATAAAACAATTCTCAAATACCGTCATAGACGTACAGTCAAAAGAGATTGAGGCCTTGCAAACGCTACAGCAAAAATGGGGCTATAAAACAAATTCACAATAGAGAAGACTAGGCTGCCTGCAACTGAGTAGCCGAGGTTGCTCGAACGACTCGCTCAACCACCCGTTGCCCAAACCAATGATGCTTCAATGGAACTGACTTCTTTTGAATACTCTGGTGCGACAGCTCACCCGCTGTGACCGTTTTTAAAAGTGCTGCGATAAATTGCCTAAGCGTTTTTGTATCATATTGACGAACAAGCTTCTTGGCTAAATCGTGAGCCCCATCGAAACCAAGTGCATCAAGAAGGTCTGCGAGACTTTTCTCTAATACTTCAAGTTGCTTCTTGCATTCTTCAGCGGTCGTCGCCTGTTCTAGCTGCGTCACCGCTTTTGCAACGGACTCGATATAGTGCCTCACTTCGGCAACTTCTACTTCTGACTCAAACTCAGCTTCAACTCCGATAAATTCCGTCGCTAATTCAACGACAGCTTCAATAGCGGTCTCTTGCTCTTGCGTGTTTTCCTGTTCATAAACCTGCCACACTGTCGAATCTGGCTGCTCAAGGGCGTTCACTATACCACTATTACTACCTAAAGCAAACAGCTCGTTCTCATCTTCCTCTACCAGCTCAGATGAACGAGATTCATCGCCAAGCGCCTCAAATATACTCATATCTTCCGGCTCGCGTGTATTTCGTTCAGAAATCACATCTAGAGCCACAGGTTCAACCGTCGGCACCTGAAAAGCATCTGTTACGACTGAAGATTCCATAGGCTCACTTGCCTGTTCTCGACTAACATATACAGGTGGCTCGATAAACGCATCAAACCGAGTAGGCGGCTCAGATAAATATTCGCCATCGGAAGACTCTCCTTCTACGGATGTCCCGACCTGAACAGATTGGTCTATGCTAGTAGCTTCATTCTGCTCGATCATAGTAACGGACACTTCGGATGGAGCATTCTTTTGCTCAGCTATAATCGACAACCGGTCATAGGTTTGCTCCGGTTCAATATGCACTCGGTCGCTATGAGGTATATCATTTTTCTTATCATGCAGCGTCACAGCATCAGTACCGTCTACGGCAACTTCTTGCATTGACTTGGTTTGAACCCCACCTTTTTGCACATCCTGATAGTCGGCTAGGGGAGTGGGTTTCATATCTGCACTCGTCTCACTTTGAGAAGTAACCTCTTTTGTATCTGGTCGAAGCTCCTTAGGTTCATCGTGAGTAGTATTCTCATCGTTAGGATGATCATCCTCAGCAGCTTCTTGAGTATCCTCGTCTGGCTTGCTTTCTTCCTCAGGATTACGTCGCCTATCCGCCTCTTCTTGACTTATCTCACGTCCAGCTACGAGACTAGCCACCCCTTCAAGACCACCATTAACGAGAGCGGCCTGTATCGCAGGACACCCGCCCGCCAAGGCATCGGCTATAGTACCTATATAGGACCCGTACTCGTATAGCTGATCACCAAAAAATTCAATCGTTTGCCGTATGAGTTCTGGGCTTAGCTGTACGGGACTGTTGACCGTATCAAATGAATCCCCTGCCATATCAAATATATCAATTTCACCAGCACTTGATGAAGACCTCAATGTTTCACTCATCCTCTATTTACTCACCCCACCCACAAATGACTCATTACTCACCTTGCGTCATTTTGCGTTTAGCCTTGATCATCATTTCGCCAATTTGAAGCGCCATTGTGACTGCACCGTCTCCAGCAGCAACGACAGCTTCACCATGCGTACGCATGAGCTCGAGGGTATTTCGCAGATTCTCGTCTGACTCACCATCAAGAGACACCGGACATAGCTCTATCAAATCCATTACTTTCGTTGCCATAACGTACGCAGTCTGTGTTTGCTTTTGACCATCAGGTAGTTCCCGCTCGCGCGTTTTTGCATAGGCGAAAGGAGTCTCGTCATTAACTCCGAGATCAGCAAGAATCCCCTCGAGCCTTTCTTCAAATGCTGGGTCAATATTTTGCTGTGGTACAGATTCTGGATGTGTCATACTTAGCCCCTATTTCTCCCTATATTATACCGTCAGCAAAAACAAATGCCAGAGTTGACAATATACTTAGACTTTGACCAATCGAACAATCTTCCATGAATAGATCGTTAATGCAAGTGTAATCGGTATGAAATGCCCTGCCGCAAACAACTTTACATGCTGACATCCTGGCAGTAGTGTGTCCGCAATCGGAACAGTTGGATCGAAGAGGGGAGTGACTGATATAAATTCTCTGAGTTGTGACTTACTCAACGAAGCGATTGATTTCTCCGTTGCATACATTGATTCTCTAAATGCTGGATTCTTCTGATAGTAGCGAGGTGACACGCCATGCATCCCCTGATTTTTTCCACAAATCGTCAGTACTTTATAAAGATCACTCGCCCGTGCTGCATACATATTGACGACCATACTTCCACCCGCACTCTCACCGATTAATACAATTCGCTTACCTGCCGCGTCGTCGATTGCCTTTGATAGCCTTTCGTATTTTTCATCATACGACTTCCCGTCCGCCCACGCCATCGAAACGAGCTCAGTCGTTACGTGCTTGTATCGCCATAGACGCAAACAAAAACGCCGAAGCCCATCGTGCCCGTCTCCAAGTCCAGAAACATAGATAATGTGAATCGATTTCTCCATAGCTATTTCTTCACGACAAATTCAATTCCAAGCACGCCACTCTGCAGCTGGTCGTTATAGCTGTAGTATTTCTCCATCGACTTTTCCGTTTCTTGTACAGTCGTACCGCCAAACTTTGCAGGATCATGCTGAGTGAATAACTCATGGAATGTAGGAGCTCTAAATAATTTATGTACGATAACCAAAAGCGTCTGATTATTTTTGCGATTGATAAAACTAATCTCATCACCTATGTCGATTCGCTGTCGGCGTTCATCGTAGAGTCGTGCTTCGATTGTCATCTGCCCTTGTTTAATAAGTTCAAACCGTTCGTTGTTGAGATGAAGCTTATGCGATGTCATACATCTAGTATAGCAAGCTCGTGGTATTCGTAATACAGCAATAGCAAGCATCACCTCGCAAAGACTTTAAAAACTTTCTTCAATCTGTTACAATCTTCTATGTCCAAGCAATCATTTACAGATTGTAAACAAACGAGGCAGCGTAGCTCAGTTGGTTAGAGCGCGAGACTCATAAGCTCGAGGTCACAAGTTCAATTCTTGTCGCTGCTACCAAGAAAAAACGATCACATACGTGGTCGTTTTTTCTTGGCACTAATACTACATGCATCAAACTATTGGTTGACGTGAGTATGATACAATTATTTAGCTATGTTTGACTTCTTCTTAAAACACGAAAAAGTGATTACCCTGTGGCTTTTATGGCTCGCATTTGGTGTCTTTATCATAGCCCTGGTAAACCTCGGTATAGGGACGCTACTTCCGGGATTTCTCCCGAAACAATTTGTTCCAAACAGTTTATTTGCGGCGATAACTCCTGCTATATCAGTACTCTTAGTGTATGAATTATTGCTTCTCACGCTTGGTACTCGTGGGTCATTTGTTAGTTTCATTCACCGCGAGTTCGAAATCATATCCCTTATCGTACTGCGTGACGTTTTCAAGCAGCTCGACAATTTGTCGCTCGGTGTCACGCCACAACTACTTAATGACCTAGTGTTCGTCGCAGTAGGGAGCCTCGTACTATATCTTCTGGTTGAGGTACTCGAAAGAGTCAATCAACAAATTGTTTCCGGAAAGTTAGACCAAGCACATGTCAGCCAGAATAAGGTTATTAACTTCCTCTCACATATCGTTGAAACCGTACTCCTCCTGTACTTTGTCGCGATCGTGATTTACGAGGGGATTGGCTGGCTGCTCGGGACACCAGGCCTTGGATTTTCGACTCAGTTCCTCGAGCTTGTCTTTATGGCGCTTATTACATACAACATAATCAATTTGTTTATGATACGCAGGCGGTCATTTATTAGTTTGTAGTTGGTAAAAATATATGAACTGTTAAATGTCGGTTTAAAGTTCAATGTCGTCCGGTAGGGCGGAGTGTTTATTGTTGATGAATCCAAGCAGTTGCTCAGTAGTGCGTTCGACATTCCATGAAGCCAAGTCGACAGCACTAGAAATACTAGTGACGGCAACGTCACCTGTTTGTGTTTGCATTTGTTTGTTGTACCTTTGTTTGTTTTATTTGGTAATATTCTTATATTAGCATAAGTTTGTTAAAAAAGCAATAGTATTTTTATATGTCTATCAATTATAGCTATTATATGATGAAGTCTTTAATTTATAGCATACCTCGCCCGCTGGATGTCCAGAAGTATAGGGATATGAACTATATTCGCGCGAGCTACTATACGAGCTATAGCCTCCGTCACGATCAGCCTTTTTATACGTAACACAGAGTTGATAACGATATTCATTTTCCGCTGAGTCCGTACTCTTTGAAGAAATGTCATCTGCACTATTTTTATCAAGTTTGAAAACGGTCGCAGTAAGTCCTGAATTTTCAGGTTTATATACATAGAGGCCTTGATCGACAGCATCTTTTGTGTCGCCAGAGATATCGATATCCGCTAACGAGGCAGGGAGTTTACTATTTTTGTCGGTATAGGTTTCGACTGCACGACTTACGTCATCTATCGTTGCATCTATAACACGATCATTCTTCGTCAGGCTCGCCTGAGCAACCGGCCCAATAAACCCAGCAACAATAAATACACCAACAATAACTGCCATAGCAATTGGGAAGATTTTTGGAAGACGGAGCTTTGGAAGTGGATTAAGCGTTCGAAGGAATGTGAGCGCATAGACAGCCGCACTCACAAACGCCGTTATAATCCATACATTTTGAAAGTCTGTATTCGAAGATGAGCCAATCGCTAATTGAACAATGGTCAACACACCCGTGATGAGCATGCCAATGCCAAATAATGCAAAAATAACGGCATGGATCACCATGACAACCATACTCGCACCTGTTTTCTTTTGTGGTTCGTGTTTCCCGTAAAAGATATCACATATAAATGAGATTGGCAGCAACACGAGTACTGCGGCGATAGCATATGGCACCATATCGCTTGTATCCATAGAGGTAAAAATTGACGCGAAGACGATAAAAATAAGCCAAACCAGTGATAAAATCGTCCATCCCCAGAAGGCATAGGTAAGCCACTGAAGAATGATTACTCCCGCAGACGGACTTGATTTTGACACTTCCAGCGGTACTGATGCGACTGGGGCGACAGCCGGAGTAGGAGCAGTATCAGAAACAAGAGGCGCTTCAGGCTCACTCGCTGACGACTCAGGCAATGGAGGAATCTGCGTCGGTGATGACACATCTGATGCGCGCGGCTCATCTGACACTTCGCTATTTTCGATTTGATTTTGCCGGCCATTCTGAGTGTCGGACGACGTCTCTACCTCTGGCTTATCTTTTATAGGTTCATCCACAATCACATCTCCCTTAAATACTTCTTATGATAATACCATAGTCAAAACTTTGACCACCAGATAGCGCTTGTGGTATAACTAGAGTAAAAGGATATAAAATAAACATGACACTCATAAGTAGTCTCGCAATTATCGCTTTTGCAGCACTCATCCATGCTAGCTTTCAGCTAAGCGTGAGTGTTCTTACGCTTATGAGTGGTCATGCTATTGGCAAACGCACTGCGCACAGTCGACTCCTTCGCCTCGTTACAGGCTTTACTGTTGGCGTCGGAGTCATGACAATGCTTCTCGTCACATTTACTGCCTATCTTGCAGCAAATGTATTTGGCGTCCATCTTCCAATGGTACTTTGGGCACTCGTATGCGGCGTTTTAGTCGGCGTAGGTATTTCTGTATGGCGCTTTTACTATCGACCAGGCCGTGGAACAACGCTGTGGGTACCACGTACAGTTGCACTTCATCTCAACGAACGAAGTAAGGCAACCAAGCGATCGGCAGAAGCGTTTGGACTTGGGCTTAGTACTGTGACTGGTGAAATTCTTTTCGTTGCTGCACCGATTATCGTCAGCGCACTCGTATTGATTCAACTCTCACCAATGTGGCAACTTGTCGGAATCCTTCTTTATACAATCATCTCACTCTCACCGCTTCTTATTGTCAGCGCACTTATAGGGAGCGGCCACAAGCTCAGTCACATTCAACGGTGGCGCGAAACAAATAAGCATTTTCTACAGTTCGCAGCCGGAAGTGGACTACTCGTTCTTGGTGCATACGTGTACGTCGAGCAAGTAATCACCGTCACAGTTACAGCAGCGGGAGGCCGGTAGTGAACGCTGCAACGACTCAGCTCCAGACTGGCAAGGCAATCGACATTGTCAAACGTGCAGGTAAACGCCCCACTGAATCATTTGTCCCTCAGAAACTTCATGCGAGTATTCGGGCTGCGTGCTTGAGCGTACGTACACCGGATGGTGAGGCAGACATGACGGCTTGGGCTGTTACCGATGCCGTCATTGTATGGCTCGAGACACGACCAGAGGTGACAAGTGATGATCTGCGGCGCGTCGCAAGTCGACATTTGAATGTCTACCACCCAGAAGCAGCCTACTTTTATGAACAACACCGGACAATTATCTAAGGAGCACCAAAAATATGGCAAAAGTAAAATATGATTACGACCTGATAGTTATCGGCAGTGGAGCCGGAGGAAGTGCTGCGGCAACGATCGCTGCACGCGACGGCAAACGCGTTGCAATTATTGAGGCCGATACATTTGGTGGCGATAGTCCAAACTGGAGCGATGTGCCGACGAAAGCATTGCTCCATGCTGCACAGCTCTACGACGAAGCAAAACTTGGCGCCCGCTTTGGTCTTCGTTCGAGTACGATGAGCTACAACTATCCGTCGCTTCGTGCCTGGAAAGAACTTGCCGTTAAACGTACTGGAGCAGGGGGCAATCGCCGCTACTACGAACAGCAAGGTATCGCTACATTCCAAGGAGCTGCTCATTTTCTTACTCCACATGAAGTCAGTGTAAACCGCCGCCATCTGTCGGCCGAGAACTTCCTTATCGCCACAGGATCACACTGGACACCTCCACAAATTCAGGGTATCGATGAAGTCGCCTATCTGACACCTCGAACTGTGCTTGAAGCGCTGAAACCACCAAAGACGCTGTATATTATTGGTGGCGGCACTACCGGTATCGAGCTTGCCCAGCTCATGGCAATTTTTGGAACTAAAGTCTATATTGCTGACATCGCCGCTCGCCTCCTTCCAGGATATGACAGTGAGGTAGGGGAGGGGATAGAGAAGTCACTTCACGAGCAAAAAGGGGTGACTGCCCTCACCCACACTCGCACCCTTGCCATCGAAAAAGAAAACATCGCAAAACGTGTCACATACAACCGAGGTGGTGTTGAACATTCTCTTCGTGTCGATGAAATTCTCATCGCCGCTGGCCGCTCTGCTACTGTTGATCTCGGTCTCGAAAACGCCGGCGTTGAGTACACTGCAAAAGGTATCGAGGTAAATAGTCATCTTCAGACATCGGCGAAACACATCTATGCCGCTGGTGATGTACTTGGTCGACATAGCTACACTCACACCGCACTCCTCGAGAGCCGTGTTGCCGTACACAACATCTTCTCGAAGAATAAAATGGTTCCCGACTATACCGCGACACCAAGCCTCGTCTTTACACACCCTGGCATCGCATCAGTTGGTCTTACTGAAGACGATTGCATCAAACGTGATCTCGATATACGTAAGTCAGTTGCGCCGCTCAATCTTATTTCACGGAGCAATACCAGTGACTTCCGCGACGGTTTCGTGAAGCTGATCACCGACAAAAAAGGCGTTCTGCTCGGCGCGACAATTATGGCACCGCATGCAAGTGAGCTTATCCATGAACTTGCGCTTGCACTCAAGCACAACATGACTGCTGCAGATATCGCTGCAACTCCTCATGCATTCCTTAGCTGGAGCGAAGCTATTCGCGTTGCCGCTGCAAAACTCAGCTAACTCCCCTATTATATTTGATTATTTATTGTATTTATGCTATAATTATATACAACGGATCTATCCGTGTACCTGTACTCTTTTGAGTACACAAACCCGAAGGAGCTGTTATGGCTGCAAAGATCGTCCTACATCAGCCGTTCGTCGAGTCCGACGACGGATTGATCGAATCGAGCACAGACATCGTCATCAGAACGAAGACCATACCTGTGAGTCGAATTCACGGCCACTTCCCGAAGTTCTGCCATACGCGTGGCATTCACTACTTTCGCGACGACCACGACCTGATCCACTTCGAACTCACCTCCAAGCATGACGCGAACGAGGTGTACGAAGCGGTCGTTGCCGAACTCAGGCAGATCCATGGAGCAGCGGTCAACGAGATCTAATCTCACGCGCGACCCTCCTTCATCCACAGGACCTCTCGTGAGTCACATAGACTTACGAGAGGTCCGCCTCTACATTCACCCTAGCAGGGTGTTTTTATTCATCCACCGCCTTCGATTGACTTATGCAAGTATAATGATATAATTTCCCTAAGACCAGTCGCTCGACCGGTTCGTACACAGTGACAGATTGTCACAAAATCATCGGGAGTATCTGATGACACATATCGTGCAGATCCGCCTCGAGTTCACACACTGTGGACGCGAGCTCGACCCGTACTCACGCTCCGTCGAAGTTCCCGACAGTCCACAGGAGGCGAGAAATCGCGTCATGTTCGGCCTGAACGGCAAGCGAAACAGTATCGTTACAAGTTCCGTCGACGACAAGCCCGGCGACGAGATCATCGTCACCGCTGTGTCGTGGCGAGATGTCAATGTCGATGACCTCTTCGATCGAATCTGTGCAGAAGCTGCGGGCACATCGGTCGTCGAACACGCGCACGCGGTCTGACCGCTCGGTAGGAATGACGCCCGTCATTCCTACCGAGCTCCACCCCACCCTATTTCAAGGGTGTTTTTAATTGCCACACACTTGAGTATGAATCTCGTGCTTATTGACTTTTTATAGTTTTTATGCTAATATAGTATTAGTACCTTTACACATTGCTACGGTGTAGTGAGAAGAGTTGATTTACTTGTAAGTCAGTTCTTTTCGCTACATCGGTAGCAGATTCGTGGGGTGGCGATACGCTTCACGAAAACACACATAGTATCGCAAAGGAGATGGTTACACTGACAATCGATGGCCGCACCTACATGATCAGCACTCGCATTCTCGATCCCGAGATCAAAGCCGGCCGCAAGCCGCGCTCGCGCGCATGGCTCGACAGCAACGAAGACTACGTCGACAGCAAGGAAGCTCGCGTTGTTCCAAACGGAAAGTGGATCATGAACATGTCGGGCTTCTACACGAAGTGGCTCGTCGGAATCAATCACAGTGAACTGGAAACAGTCTCACTCGACACCACCAGGGGAGCCGACAATATGCTCTTCATCAGTGACAAACCGTTCGGGTTCGTCACTGCAGATAAAGCCGTACGCCCTCCGGGTTGCCTTCACGTCGAACCCGTCGGACGCAGGATTCTCCTGCACTCCCGACAGATTCACAAGGGCGAACTCGGCCAGTCGATTCCCATTCCGAGGCCGGAGTATGTCCGCGCCTGCGACAAGTCTCGCGGGAACGGCTGGGTACGGTTGGAGAGTCTTGCGGAAGTCGCTGGGCTCGCCAAGACGATCGATGCGATCGAGCTCGTCACCGACTACTGGAACTTCTCGGGTCACCGAGACTACCTGTCCTCGAGAGGCGACAACCTCGTCACTCAGCAACGCGTCGATGTGGTCGAAGCAACCGATGACGACGAGATCAAGGGTAAAAACCCCGAGGTCTTCGCCACCAATCAAGGTGGTTTCAAGATCAGAACACGTCGGAACCCTGGCGCCGTCTGGATCCGCCGTGGATTTGCGTTCACCATTCTCCGACTCACAGCTCTCGGCGTCAGACCCGAGACCTTTCAATCCGCCTGAGTTTTCTCAGGCACACCCCGCAAGGTCCCTACTACGAAAGTGGGAGACCTCGCGGGGTCTTTCATTTACCAAGAAAATACCCCCATCCGAAGATGAGGGATATTTTCTTGGTTGCGGGGGCAGGATTTGAACCTGCGACCTCAAGGTTATGGGCCTTGCGAGCTACCGGGCTGCTCCACCCCACGTTAATTCTTAGGCCGCATTCGCCCCTGCCACAGCCGCAGGCGTCCCGCCAGCCGCGCCGGCACCGGCCGTGTTCATGGCTGCCGGCGCCGGCTGACCGCCCTCAGCGCCCGCCCCCGGGC
>JACQGD010000019.1 GCA_016199685.1 Candidatus Saccharimonadota bacterium | reverse complement strand
TCGTTCAACGATCTTGAAATGAATGGGGCAACTGCAGGAAAGCAGATTATCGTACCTGGTGGTATTCTTCCTGAAGAACAACGCCCAGGCTATCAAGCGCCTGTTGGTAATACTCCTGTGACAAGCCAAGTTGGTACTGGGTACCGCGTGAATTCAGGTATTGCCGGAGCTTCTGCAGGTAACCGCTATGCATGGGGTAACTGTACATGGTACGCCTACGATCGTCGAGCGCAAATGGGACGTCCTGTGGGAAGTTTCTGGGGCAACGCGAATACATGGGCTGTCTACGCACGTGCAGCGGGCTATCCAGTCAACCGTACGCCAGCTCAAGGCGCCGTACTTGTCGATACAGCAGGGTACTTCGGACACGTTGCAGTTGTCGAGAGTGTATCCGGTAACGGTGATGTAACAATTAGTGAAATGAACAATTATGCATACGGTGGATTTGGTATCGTAAATAAACGTACGATCTCGGCAGGTCAAGCTGCAGCTTACACGTACATTCACTAGAAAACAATAAATAAATATTGTCAAAATCTCCCCTGTTAATTCAGGGGAGATTTTGCTATACTAGGCTTTATATGTTTGTAGATACTGCCAAAGTTATTATAGAAGCAGGTAAAGGCGGCAACGGTGCCGTTAGTTTTCGTCATGAAATTTATGTAGACAAGGGTGGTCCTGACGGTGGCGATGGCGGCAAAGGTGGCGATGTTATCTTTGAAGCTACAGACAATCTCAATACGCTTATTGATTTCCGATTTAAACCCGAGTTAAAGGCAAAGCCTGGTCATAAGGGAAGCAAGCAGAATCAACGTGGTAAGTCAGGTGAGAGTATTACTGTACTTGTGCCCGTAGGAACACTTGTTCGACGCGATGGAATTGTTATTGCAGATCTTACGAAACACGGTGAACGCCACGTTATCGCAAAAGGTGGAGATGGTGGATTTGGCAATGCTCACTTCAAGTCATCAGTTCGTCAAACTCCTCGAATCGCAGAGCTGGGTGAAGATGGTGAAGCATTTAACGCTGAGCTAGAGCTCAAGCTTCTCGCAGACCTTGGTCTCGTCGGTTTTCCAAATGCCGGTAAGTCAACATTTCTTTCAGTTGTCAGTAATGCTCGACCTGAAATTGCCGACTATGCTTTTACTACACTCACACCAAATCTTGGTGTTGCGACAATTGATAGTGATAATCTTTTGATTGCAGACATTCCAGGCCTCATAGAAGGCGCAAGTGAAGGTAAGGGTCTCGGCGACGCATTCCTTCGTCACGTTGAGCGTACTGCGGTGCTATTGCACCTTATCGATGTCTACAGTAACGACATCGCACGTGACTACAAGACGATACGCCAAGAGCTTGCTGGGTATAGCGAGACGCTCACCGAGCGACCCGAAGTTATCGCTCTTACTAAAATCGAAGGGCTCGATGAAGATATAGTTGCGATGCAGCTTGATACCTTACGCGCTGTCGCTCCAAATACGCCGATCTTTGCTATATCATCGGCAGCGCATACTGGTCTTAAAGACCTCCTACGTAAACTTCGCGATGAAATTCAGGAAACGCGCAAAAAAGTAGAAGTACCTGCTGAAGATGAAGATGATGAGCTTCCGATCATCACATTGAGTGCTGGTGAAAAAGAGACTGCTTGGGTAGTCACGTACGATGAAGAAGAAAAAGTATATATCGTCAAGGGAGACAAAATTGAGAAGTTCGCACGACGTACTAACTTCGACGGCTTTGAAAACGTCAACCGCTTGCGTGATATCATGAAAAAACTTGGCATTTCACATGACCTCTCGCGAAAAGGTGCGGTTGGCGACAGTGTTATACGTATTGGCACAAGCGAATTTACTCTCTTAGAACAGTAGTTTGACGAGGGGTTCATTCCTGTTATGATTAAATAGAAATGAGTCTCAGAAAAACAAAAAAATCTTCCGGCTTTACGGTTGTCGAGTTAATCGTTGCAACGGTTGTCGCAACAGTGACACTTGCCGCACTTGTAGGAGTCATCACGGCTTTTACGCAGCAGTATTCGGTCATCGCTGTCCGCCAAAACCTCAATACTGATGCTCAAGCAGCGATATCGCAGATCAATGACGACGTGCGTAATTCAACGGGTGTTGCGCTTTACAACATGATTAGTGATCCAAACGCACCTTTGACAAGAACTGGAACATATAATGATGTTCCAGGTAATCCTGATGCTGCGGCAAGTGACACTTCGTATAACTGGCGAATGGGTACAAACAGACTTTTACTTATGCAGCCGTCACGCGGTAGTGACAATAAGCCCGTATATTCTGATCCTGCGACATTATCGGGTCCGGTTAATATTATTGTTTATTATGTAAAGAACGCCACACTGTACAGGCGTGTTATTTCTGATGTAGTCAATACGATACCGACACTCACATGTTCAGTCGAGACTACCGGAGGCTGCACTCAGGGTTCTGTCGTAGATAAGAAGATTGTTGGAAACCTGAATACGAGCGGATCGGTTGATGGCGCCAGCTCATTTGTCGTTACGTATTATGACAATAACCATTTACAGATACCACTGCAACCCGGTCCGGACGGTAATCCAGATTACTACCCGTTTTCAAATACGCAGTCCGTAGCGGTGAATCTTGATCTTGGCAAAAATCAAACTGGTACATCGCTCGTCGATGCCAAGGGGGCCTTAACGCAAATACGCTCAACGACGCCAGTTCAAGTGACGCAGAAATCATTATTTCCATCATCACTTGTGGCGGGACCTGGAGGGATTAGGGGGTATATGAGTGGCCAGCTCTATGCACAGACTGTTGCAACAAGTGGACCAATTGATTTAAATTGGAATGCGGTGATTGGATCGGCTGATCAGCCGGCGAATGTCATGACTTCTAATAAGTACTGTGGCTCTGGTGCGACGTACGGTACGGTGACATGTGCAACAAAGCCCGTTTCAATGGTTTACGGATCGAAGATATTTGGAAATCTATGCGCAACAAACCAAACAACTAATCCAGGGGTGGGTGGATCTACTGTAGGACCAGGTCTTAACGGCACGCAGTATACGCTGGGATATAAACCGAACTGCACGGCTCCAGATGTAGTGACGCCAAAGTTTGATAAAGGCGCATTTACTTCTAAGATGCTTCCGACATCAAAGCAAGGATCGGATGCTTCTTGTAATGGTATTTTTGGGACGAACACTTCAACTCTCGACGCAAACACAACATATACTACAAGTAATGTGAGTCTTCTACGGTGTACCGCAATGTTGAAAGGTAATGTGTATATTAAAAAGGATTTATTTCTCACGTATGGCGCTACACTTAAGGTAGATAATAGTGTAACCGAGCGGCCAATTATTGTCGTGAACGGTAAAGTGACGCTCAACTGGAGTTCAAGTATTCAGCCGAATGCAAGCGGTATTGCTCCCTACATAGTATCGTTCGATTCATCGAATGCCGCTTGTAGTGACAGCGATACGAACTGCTGTAATGCATTCGATAACGATGGCTGTGCCCCAATTGCATTTTCGAATGGTGATTTGCAAAATTCGATAAGCAGAAATGCGATATCAATTTTTTACAGTGTTGCTACGCCAGGAACCTTGTTTCAGTCGTATTATGCAGGAATTCGATTAACGTGGAACGGAACGATACGAGCGGGCGCCCTGTCTGGACAAAGAATATCATACGAGTCTGGTAGTAAAATCATTCTCGATCAATAGGCTCTATTGATAAATGCCCCCGTTGCCGATATACGTTGCAGTTTGAACTGTCTTGGTTATTCCGCTGACTTCGTATGTGAGACGAAGATCAATTCGCTTAATCCCGTACACTCGATCGACGCAGGTGGCATTTATATAGGCATGTCCGTTAACGAGTTGAGATGTTGCCAGAGTGCTCGAATAATCTTCCGTGATATTTTGTTCGGTTCCGATACCACACTCAACATAACTCGCACTATTTGTGCGGAGCACTTCGATGATAACCTTGGAGGCTTGTACGGCACGCCCTAAGTATTCATTGTTTCTCTGAGCTGCCTGAAGTGAAGTAGCGAGAGATGTGATTGAGAGTATAGCAAGCGTGAAAATGAACATTGCAACAAGAATTTCGACCATCGTGAAGCCTCTTTGCTTCACGGCTGAGTGAGAATAGCTCATTGGAGCTTCCTGATGGCCCTGTTACGGCGACATTTCCAAAGTAAGCGGTATATTCTCCTCCGAAAAGATTACCGCCGTTCGTAAGATTGATGGCGTCGATACTAAAGGAGTTTCGTATCGCTGACCATCCGCTTGCAGTATCTGGAAAGCTTGCACAGCTTGGTTGTACGCTACAGCCAGTGCTGTCGGAAGAGTGAAAACTTATGAAGCGCGTGTTTGCGTTAGCGGCATTATATCCGGTAGCGGTCGAATCTATGGTAATTTTCCCTGTGACTATGACAAGCGAGCCTTGCGCGCCAGTCAAATCCGATGATTGTGCGATTGATCCCGTTATTGTGAGGTCACCAACGATGTAGGTGAGAGCAGGGAAACCATAGAGGCAGTTTGCAATTGTTACGTCCCCTGTATATGTGCCTGATACTGGTGATTTTGTTGTGTTACTGCAACTCGCGTTACTTGCCGTATAGGTGCTCGGAGTGCCTGAGATAAGTGTCGTTCGGTTAATCGTATTAATCGCGTTTCTTAAGGGTGTACAGCTCGTTATGAGCCCACGAGGTGCACCTGCACTCGGTAAAACTCCCGCTCCATTAGTTTGGCTATTCGCACAAACTTGACCATAAATAATATTTCCATTGAGTCTCAACGGCTTATCTGTTTCCGTGCAAGGATAAGGAAACCGTGTATTGGTACCAGATTGCGTACAGGTAACGTTAGCAACATCGATTTTACTTGCGTTTGTCGGATCTCCGATTTGGGTACTGCTTCCATTGAGTGTAAGCTTGCCACCAGAGTAAATGCCGAATGATTGTAGCTTTGCGCCTGAGGCGAGTTCTATGCCACCTGGTCCTGCAAAAATACTATAGTTTGTTGGCGCGGTGTTTTGATTAGCGACAACTCGTACGTATTGTATGGATGTGGGTATTGTTGCTGATCGAGGATTATAGAACTTTCCAATAGAGCTGATATAGCGTGAGGTTGCACTTGGACCAGGTTCGACCCTGACAGAATAGGTTGCTTTACCTGTATCGATGCTGTCAAATAATGTTGTTTCAGGTCCGTAGCCAGTACCTGTCATACTTGTATCATCGTACATTTTTGCCAGTGTAACGCTGATGCCGGCCTCGGCAACGTAGTTTGCAGTGCTTACGTAGGTGTCGCGTTTCGTCTTCGCGTATTTTGATGCGGCAACTGTTGCAAGAGATACGCCGATTGTCGTAAGAATGAAGCCTGTAATCAGTGCAAGTATCAAAACATAGCCAGACCGTGGCCGACTATGTGCGTTTTTGTGACTGTTGCAGCCCCGTTTCAACAATGACATAAATAAAATGAAAGTTACCTTTATCAAAACTATAGCATAAGGAGTAACAGATGAGTAGAAGCATAACCAATTTGACGTCTTGTGCTCTCGACAGGTATAGTGTAGCTATGATCAAAAAAATAAACAATAGGCTGGCTCACAGTGTATATCGTGGGTTTACTATTGTAGAACTTATTGTTGTTATTAGTGTTATTGGTATACTCGCGTCAATTGTGATGGTATCGTATATCGGTACGCAAAAAAAGGCGACTATGAGCTCCTACAATGCGACTGCTCAGCAGGTGAAATTGAAACTTGGAGATTATTATACTGATAACAATAAGATGCCTTCGACCAAAGGTGTTTCTGCCGCAACGGCTGATAGTATCCTGAAATACCTGAACGACACCAATAGCGCTACACTCGGCACGGCATTTACAGCGACATATAATGGTTCAACTGCGATATTTAACTACTACCCGTGCCGAACGGGGGTAAACCCATGTAATGCTTCAACGACAGGCTGTGATAATGCCGCAGAGGCAACAGCATGTACTCAATACGCGATCATTGTTTCGAAAGCAGCGTGGAGTGGCGGTTCTTCTGATGCAGATATTGTTGTTACTGGCCCATAGCTATTATTTAAAAATATAGTTGACAAATATATAACTATGTGATAATATGATTCCAATATCAGTTGATATGCATTTTTTGCACTCCTGATTGTAGAATTGATAATTTGGATAAGAAAAATAGTTGTTGTGGCTTTTTGTCTATATGTAAGTGTAGGTAAAAAGCCGCAACAACCGTTGCAAGCACAATACAAGGCCCGGCAATTGTCGGAGAAAGTGGTGCTGTGATGCAGCGAAGACCGATGAAGTAGACGACCCTCGGCGAGCACACCGTGACCCAAAAGGAAGTGATCATGAAGCGAGAATTCATGCTGGCATAGGCCAGCGATCATCGACCTCATCGACCGTTTCGGTAGGTGAGGAGTCCAGGCATCCGCCGCCAGGCTCAAGCATTTAGCCATTTCGGATGCGTCTCGAAAGTGAAGTTTCTTAGAGAGGTGGTGGTTCGAGTGGTTCAACCACGAGGACCCTGACTGTACTTTGAAGTGCAACAACCTCGAAGTCACAGTCGCCTGGGGCACCTGTACATTGCAGGTGTTCCCATTTGGTGGGACGGACAAATGATACAACAATTTGTCCGTCCCACCCATTGACTTTATTTTTCTTTAAGTTGATCCACACGGATCCTTATTTCTTGCCGGTGGGCGGCAAAAGTGAGCTATCTCGATAGAGATAAGCGGTTGAGTAGTCTTTGTACTATTCCCCAGACTCCTTTTGCCCCCCGGCTACACATCCAAATTATCCCCCTAAGCCCCCTTCCTTCGAGAAGCGGGGTTTTTTCTTTTGCTGTATTATAAAGGTATGGCTCAAACATTTTTCTTTTACGACCTCGAAACAAGTGGGCTTAATCCCCGCGAATCCCGAATTATGCAATTTGCAGGTATCCGAACAGATCTTGACTTCAATCCCATCGGTGAGCCGTACGACCTCTTGGTAGCGCTCAACGATGACACGCTGCCAAGTCCCGAAGCACTCATGGTAACGGGTATTACGCCTCAGCAAACGGTGGCTGATGGCTATACTGAAGCACAATTTGCAAAGATTCTCGCCGAAGAAGTATTTGTCGATGATACGATTGCGGTTGGGTTTAATAATATTCGTTTTGATGATGAGTTTGTCCGAGCACTATTTTGGCGAACATTCCGCGATCCGTACGAATGGTGCTGGAAAAATGGTTGCTCGCGGTGGGATCTGCTCGATGTTGTTCGCATGACGCGCGCCTTGCGACCTGAAGGTATCGTCTGGCCGGTCGTTGACGGAAAAGCGTCGAACCGCCTCGAACTCCTTACAAAAGAAAACGGAATTGATCATTTCAAGGCGCACGATGCACTGAGTGATGTAGAAGCCCTCATCGCCGTGACAAAACTTATCAAGCAAAAGCAGCCTCAACTTTATAGCTACTTACTTAAAATGCGTGATAAGCGCGAGGTTCAGCAGTTGGTAAATCTCGATGATAAAAAGCCATTTGTCTATACAAGTGGTCGCTACGATGCTGAGTTCGATAAAACAACGATCGCATTTCCACTGACCGCTGGAAAAAATAATACGGTGCTCGTCTATGATCTTCGGTATGATCCTACGCCGCTTATTAGTCTGTCTACGGACGAGTTAAAAGCAAAATTATTTGCAAGTTGGGAAGATCGCCAGGCTGAAGGGTTTGTGAAAGTTCCGGTCAAGCAACTTCAGTATAACCGCGCACCAGCGGTTGCGCCGGTTGGAGTGCTTGAGCAGTCTGATGGTTGGAATGCTATTAGCCTTTCGAAAGAGCAAATTGAGAAGCATAAACGTATTTTACTGAGTGCTCCTCATTTTGCCGAAAATGTTCGAAGTGCGATTGAGTCACGCCCTGAATTTCCAAAAGCAAAGGATCCTGAAGCACAATTGTACGATGGGTTTGTTGCAGATAAAGACAAAATGCGTATTGAAGCTGTCCGCAATGCAACTGAGCGAGAGCTAAGTGATTTCCATCCAGAGTTTGGCGATGAACGCCTGGCGCCACTTTTGCTTCACTATAAAGCGCGTAATTTTCCGCGAACACTTTCGTCGAATGAATCTATTGAATGGGAACGCTGGCGTACGGTGCATATTTCTGCGCAGTTGCCTGCATTTATGAAGTCGCTTGAGGCACTTTCAAAGACTGTATCTGATGAGCAGAAGCAATTTGTGTTGCAAGAATTGCAACTCTGGCTTGAATCAATTGCGCCGGTTGATACAAGTAACCAAGATACGATGGACTAGATGCGACTGTAGCGTCGTTTTGGCATTCGATCTTGTTTCTTCCCATAACGTTTAACAAGACGTCGCATTGTCATGAGGTTAAGTGTTCCGAGAGCGGTGATTTGTGTCAGAACGAGCCATGTGACTGTGGCAAGACCAATCATCATAGCAGTTGGTGAAACGACAATTGACGTGCCGGGAACTGCACCGGAAAGCAGGAACACGATAAGCGCGTCGACGATTCCTGATTGAATAAAAATGACTGAAGCAACGATGCCCATAAATAAAATCC
>JACQGD010000053.1 GCA_016199685.1 Candidatus Saccharimonadota bacterium | reverse complement strand
TAAAGAATGGGGAACGTTTAGTATTATTACGATCGACTCTCATTCGAGTGATCTTCATGCAAAAGTCGTTCGCCCAATTATCTTAAATAAAGCAGATGAAGCCTTGTGGCTCGATCCAGCAATTGACGACATGAGCACACTTTATTCAATGATGAAGAGCTATACTGACGATACACTTTCGATACATCGTGTGAGTAGCAAAATTAATTCAACAAAACTCAATACACCCGATCTTATCACCCCAATAGATCAGTAAACATCTGGCGGATCCTGCCATCCAAATCAATCATGACAGTGTGTTTTTGTTGGTGTCTTCAATGACACATAATACTCCACACAGCCGCTTGCTATCACTCATGTACCCAGGAGTGCGAGTGCCCTTGCGCTTCCCCGTTAGAAATTTCCACCAAGGAAGGCAATGACACTCAGCCCCGTAGTCGATCTTATGAAAGCTTCTCCAGTGAGATCGTCAGCTCTACTCCTTCTATTTTCGCTACAACCCTATGCTTATACTCTTTGCTATCAATTTTCGCTGCGAGCGTCTCAGTTGCGATGACCGCTGCATACTCGTCGATTGCTTTTTCGAGAGTTTGATCGTTGGTCGAAAGACTGAGATTAATTCGATCATCGACATTCAATCCTGCTGCCTTCCGAGCAGACTGGATATGGCGGACGACTTCACGCATGAGACCTTCTCGCTTTAGCTCTGGAGTTAGCTCGAAATCGAGCGCTAATTCACTTCCCTGAATAACTTTTTTTACATTCAGTTCATCCACAAGGATATCTTCAAAGTTAACGAACTCTCCCATGGTCGGCACGGTAACACTCGCAAGCGGCTGGCGGATTTTGATACGCTCTTTTGCACGAAGGCTTAAGGCTTGATTGACGTATTCTCGAACCTCTTCCATATCTTTGACAACAAGTTCGTTGACGCGGCCTGCCGGCGTCCAATCTTTGAGGTGAATCGACTCAGTATCACCGGTAAGATTATGGTACAGTTCTTCTGCAAGAAACGGCGTAAACGGTGCAAGGACATATGACAAACGAGTCAAAACATAGTGAAGTGTCCTATATGCCATCTCTTTGTCCCCATCGTCTTCTGACTTCCAAAAACGGCGACGTGACCGGCGAACAAACCAGTTTGACGCATCGTCGAGAAACGGCAAGATTGGATCTATCGCATCTGGGATATTGTAGGCATCCATGTTCTTCTCAACGTCGGCGATGAGTTGATGAAGGCGAGAAATAATCCAGATATCAAGCGGATTCGTACAATCCTCAAGCGGATCTTTGAGCGTCCCATCATACTCCCAGCCATCTACTTCTGCGTACATCGTGAAGAAATCGTACATATTCCACACCATGCTAAGCTTGCGCGCAACATCGCCCACTTCTTTATCTTGCAGTGCAAAGTCTTCACCATTGAGAAGTGGTGATTGTAGCAATAGGAATCGAAGCGAATCAGCACTAAACTTATCCATGAGTTCATTTGGATCAGTGAAATTGCCGTAGCTTTTACTCATCTTGCGACCATCATTACCCGCAACATTACCCGTCACGATAACGTTCTTGAATGAGTTTTCACCAAACAGCGCAATACTCATAGAGTGCATGTAGTAAAACCAGGCTCGAACTTGGCCTATGTATTCGACAATGAAATCACCAGGGAAATTATCTTCGAACTTTTGCTTGTTTTCAAATGGATAATGGAACTGTGCAAATGGCATACTCCCTGCTTCAAACCAACTGTCCATCACTTTGTCGATGCGTGTATACTTCACGCCGTCGATCGTAAATGTCACATCGTCTACCCACGGGCGATGGTAGTCATCGAGCTCGATGCCGCTGAGTTCTTTGAGCTCCGCATAACTGCCGACAACCTTCACGAGCTCCTTGCCCTGCTTATCGGTCCCCTTCCAAACAGGCATCGCCGTCGCCCAAAACCTATCTCGCGAAATATTCCAATCTGGTGCTTGCTCGACAGTTTTTGCGAAACGGCCGTTCTTTACATGCGCCGGGAACCAGTTAATGTTGCCGTTCTTTTCGAGCATTTTTTGACGTTGTCCATCAATATCCATGAACCAACTTGGATGTGCACGGTACATCAATTTTGTACCACAGCGATGGCAGTGTGGATAGCTGTGACGATAGTACTCTATCTTCCAAACGACGCCTTGCTCCTTGAGTTGTTTTGCGATTGGTTTGTTCGCCTCCCAGACATTCTGACCGAGCCACTCACCTTCCGTGTAATCACCATTTGCATCAAGCACATGAATGACTGGAATCTTATTTGTTCGCGCTAAATCAAAGTCTTCTTCTCCGTACGCAGGGGCAATGTGAACAATTCCTGTACCCGAGTCAGTTGTCACGTAGTCAGCTGCCCAGATCTTATGCGCATTTTCACCGCGGTCTTCACCAAGAAGTGGCTGGTATGACGCGCCTACTAGCTCACTCCCCATAAATGATCGCACTACTTCATAGTCAAGTACTGCATGCTTTTCATCGGTGAACACTTTTTCTACAAGCTCTTTTGCAACGACAATGCGTTCACCATCTAGACGTACTTCGACATACTCTATTTCTGGATTTACAGCGAGTGCCGTATTGGCAGGAAGTGTCCATGGCGTTGTCGTCCATGCAAGAAGTGACGTGTCGTTGTCGAGTTTGAATTTAACATAGACGCTCGGATCTGTTACATCTTGATATGCGCCAGCGTCCATAGTAACCTCTGCTTTTGAAAGCGGTGTCGCGTCAAGCGTACAGTACATGAGGACCTTCTCACCTTCGTAAATCTTGCCCTTTTCGTAGAGTGTTTTGAACGCCCACCAAATGCTTTCCATATATTCTTTGTCCATGGTTTTATACGCACCCTTGAAATCAACCCATCGCCCAATTCGGTCGATAACCTCTTCCCATGCGCTGCTCGTCTCAAGCATATTTGCGCGAGTTGCAGTGATATATTTTTCGATGCCGTACTCAATTACTTCTTGGCGTGAATGGATACCAAGTTTCTTCTCGGTATAGCGCTCTGCAGGCAAGCCATGAGCATCCCAGCCCCACACACGCTCAACACGCTTCCCTTTCATCGTCTGGTAGCGAGGAATTGCATCTTTGACGATAGAACTAAGGAGCGTTCCATGATGAGGCACCCCGGAGATAAAGGGAGGTCCATCATAAAATACGTAAGAGTTATCCTTTGGGCGGTTCTCGACAGATTTTTCAAATGTCTTATCTTGTTTCCATTTTTGGACCCAGTCTTTTTCGTATTCAAGTGCTCGTCGTCTCGTATTTGCTTTGAATTTCATTACAGTATCTCCTTTTGTGGTGGTCGTATCATTGTTAGTTCGTTCATCATTGGCGCATCAGCAAATGGGTGGAGCGAGTCGGGTACTATTCGGAACCCCATGTGTTCATAAAATTTTTGCGCATTGAGATTGTCATCAATCACACCGAGCTCGATTGGTTTTTCGTGGTCGCTCCAATCAATATATCGCTCAAGCAATGCCCTACCGATTCCTTGTCTTCTGTATTTTTTATCTGTATAGAGCACAAGGAGCTCATTTTCTTTACCGAAGAGGATTCCGATGACTTCATCGATAGCATTCACCACGCTTAAATAAATTTCATCATTGGTAGTTTCACTGGCATGTTCAATAAGCTGCCTGCGTAGCTGCAGTCGATCGGCTGTGAGATACAGTTCAGTGCCTTGTTTTAGTAACGCATTAAACTCATCGTCACCGTCTCGATAGTAGGTGTCATACATAGCGGCCGCCTGCACAGCAGCAAGACCTTCTGCTTGTTCTGGAGTTGCAGTTGCAACGGTCCACTTCTGATCTTTACTTTCTGACATACACATAGATCTCCTTTCCAAATAAAAAGTCATTTCTTTCGAATGTCAGAGTCCTTAGGGGACGTTACCATCTGACTTCCAAAAGAAATGACTCTTTTAGCGCTTAGTTGTTCGCTTTGACGTAGCGTTCACGCCTGGGTTCTACTCGGCAGCGCCTTTCTTCCCGGGGACTTCGTGGCTGATAACCACTCATGCACATGCAATGTCTCTATATATAGTATACTTTTTTTACTCGGTCTATTCAAGTATCCCACTGTGAACTAAGAACGCTTCAACCCGATCAAGTTCTGTAGACTCTCCAGCTTCACCGCAAATCATAATATAGTAATTATAAATTAACATGACTGCGTCTTCCTCGATCTCATCTTCAAATTCAAGAAGAGTTTCACGCATGTCAATTTCGGATGACATGTGAGCAAGACCATTGAGTGCACCTATGAAACTATCCCAAAAATATCGCTCTGGCGTCGTTTTACTCTCTGGGGTATACGAGATCGCTATCGATTCACTCATTCTCTTCTCCTTGGGAGTGGAATGAGTTTACTTGTTCGTTTCTTATACACTTCCCATCCAGGCTTGCTCGCAAAATGTTTTTCAGTAAGCGGTACTCCAGAAATAAACATCAGCAGTAGTGTTATTGTGACAGGACCGATAACAGCTATCCACCAATATGTCGGTACGGCAAACACGACGATAACAAAAATGCCCCACCACTGTGTGATCTCGCCAAAGTAGTTCGGGTGGCGCGTGTATCTCCAAACACCGCTCGTCATAAGCTTCCCCTTATTTTTAGGATTCGCAATAAACTTCTTTAACTGATAGTCACCAATTGCTTCAAAATAAAACCCTACCGCCCAAATCACCAGTCCAATAAGCGATACATACGTCAGCGCAACCACAGGTACTGCATTTATTGTAATGACCGGAAGCGCCACAATTACTGCAAGTACCGCCTGAACAAGGAAGATTCGAAGATACATATTCAATTTGAGGCCACCTACTTTTTTACTATAGGTCTGTCGGTATGCCGTATATCGGGCATCTTCTTTATCCGATGAAACCCAACGCGCATAGATATGCGCCGATAAGCGAATTCCCCACACAGTCACGAGAAGTATTACCAGTAGCTGCACAGAAAATGCAACTACTGGTACGTATGTCATATAACTAATATATGCAATCGAGATGAATGTAAGCCCCCATGCAATATCTATCACGTCGTATCGGTTTCGATTAACGGCAGTGGCAAAAATGAGACTTAAAAACAGTACTGACCCAATCCCAGCAAACAAAAATGCTGTCCATTCCATTATGACCGTCCCAAAAACATAGCAATAGTGTAGATAGCTATAACTGCAGCCAAGGCTGTCGCTACCGTACCCCAAATAATATCAATTACCACTATTCGTATTGACCATCCCTTTATGGTTGCAAGGTTCGTGAGGTCGTACGTCGCATAACAGAGAAACGCTATAAATGCAGCAGTTGCTATTGCTTGCACAGCTGAGCTCGTGCCATCGATAAGTGGAACGAATGCAAGTGCCGTCACGCCAAGTACATATATACCGTAAAAAATAATTGCCGCAATGAAATTAGGTTTCTCACGCATGAGATGCCCAAGATACTTCTTATATAATTTATTCGTCGACTTTAGCCAGACTGCATCAAGTGCACCAAAAACGATCGCAAACATAGCAAAGTAGACGAGTGTTATGGTCATACGATCTCCACGCTACGCAAACAATGCATCCCCAAATTTCAGAAATACGAGTGACACAAGTACGACAACCCACGTAGCGACCGCTAGCTTATCATAATCTTTGTATAAAAATTCTTGCACTCTCTTGTTCATATTTGGTTTAAAGCCAAATGTATTTTCACGCAGATTGTAATGCGTGATAGTAGAGAGAAGCATCGTCATACTAAACGTGACAAGTAAGCACCATGGGCAAAGTATTTGAATTGCATACACACTGTTAAAGAAGAGCCAGTAGGCAAACAGTGTTGCGAGGAGATATCCCACTTGAGCTCCAAGGAGAATCCATTTTGGAAATCGTACCTGTGAAAGTCCGAGGAGTGCGATGAGAATTACCATAGGAAAGCCCATCAACCCGATAAACATGTTCGGGAAACCGAAGACACTTGCTTGCCATGTCTTCATAACTCCTGCACAGTTTAAGACAAGATTGAACGAGCAGCTTAATACAGAATTCGGATCTTTAAGGAGATGGAATTCTTCGACAGCCAGCACGAAGCTTGCGATAAGACCGACGATGCCAAACAATAGCATGACTGCAAAAATTTTCCGATCAGACTGAATCTCGCTCTTCGACTGCATTTTAAAAATTTTATTAAACATAATAACTTACCTCATCAATTAGTGGTAGTGGAAGACCTCGCCACATACTCTGCATTTTTCCAGAATCATCAAGCGCTACGACCGTCGGATATTCAACAATGTCATAAACACTACAAAACGCCGTTCCGTCTCTAGTGTCCGGATTAACATGTTCAATTTTTTTATGAGTACGATACTCAAATTCTCGTAGCCAACTTATTACATCTCTTTCGTACTCTGTATTCTCGCGATACACTATGATTGCTTTCATGAGCTCTTCTTTCCTTTTGCCGCAGTAATAGCTTCAACAAATTGGTCGAGTGTCTTAAACTCGTAATAGACGCTTGCAAATCGCACATATGCAATCTCGTTACGCTCAAGAAGTTCATCAAGAACCGACTCACCTACCTTTCGAGAGGGAATTTCATTTTCACCTAGCGCATAGAGACTATCTTCTACCTTGTTAATGATCTGATCAATTTCCATCTCAGACTCAAAGAATTTACCCACTGATCGTCGCACGGCAGTAAGAAGCTTGTCGCGGTCATAAAGCTCACGACTTCCATCTTTCTTTATAATAGCGAGATTAGGCTTTTCAATTCGTTCGTATGTCGTAAATCGCTTGCCATCCGGTGATTCACGTCGACGCCGAATAGAGACACCATCACTTCCCTCGCGAGATTCTATGACTCGGCTGTCACCTATTTTATATTGTGGTGTCATTATAACCCTCTCTACTGTTCGTCAGAGTTTTTGTTCTTCTTACGGCGCCGTAAAAATGCAGGAGTGTCAGACTCGTCGTCTTCTTCGGCAGGCGTGTCCCAAATATTACCTGTCGGTTCCTCTGCGAAGCTTGCCGCAACATCTGCTTTGTCGAGATCCATATTGATTGCATTAACTGCTTCATCGCTTACCTCTGGATGCTCAGCTTCGACTCGATGCACTGCCTCTGCGCTAGGACTGAGCGAAACTTCTTGTTGATGAAAAAATTCGCTGTCAAAACCTGTTGCGATAACAGTAATAATCAACTCATCCTCAAGCTCAGGTTTGAGTGTTGCACCAAAGATGATATTTGCGTCCGGAGATACAGCGCTTGTGATAATCTCGGCCGCCTCTTGTATCTCACTCATGCTCATGTCATATCCACCAGTGACATTAAAGAGGACACCCTTTGCTCCATCAATTGAGACTTCGATAAGTGGCGACTCAATGGCCTGCTGTGCAGCTTGGGCGGCACGGTCGTCTCCCGTTGCACGTCCGATGCCCATGAGCGCTGAGCCTGCGTTACTCATAATTGCCTTAACGTCAGCGAAGTCGAGGTTGATGAGCCCGTGCTCAGTGATGAGCTCTGAAATGCCCTGCACACCCTGACGAAGCACATCGTCAGCAATCTTGAATGTTTCAAGCAGTGGCGTACGTCGATCGATGGTCTGCAATAAACGGTCGTTCGGGATAGTAATCAGCGTATCTACTTGACGCCCGAGCTTATTGACTGCCCATTCGGCATTTAATCGTCGCTTTTCACCTTCGAAACTAAATGGCTTTGTAGCAACGCCAACGACGAGGATCCCAAGCTCTCTCGCCACCTCTGCAACAACATGCCCCGCACCAGAACCAGTACCGCCACCAGCACCAATCGTAACGAAGACCATGTCTGCACCCTCAAGTGCATCGCGAATCTCGTCTCGTGATTCGTTCGCAGCAGCTTCACCCGTTGAAGGGTCGGCACCAGCGCCAAGTCCACCCGTTGTATTATGTCCAAGATGCAGCTTCAAGTCTGCTTTACTATTATGAAGTGCCTGCGCGTCAGTGTTCATGGCAATAAACTGCACACCACTGAGACCAGCGTCCTTCATACGATTAACTGCACTGCCGCCTGCGCCGCCAACGCCAACAACCTTTATACTTGCAAATGTCTGTATTTCACTTGGTGTTACTTCCGGCATGAATCGCTCCTTGGTCCCTCGTCTATATTCATAATTTAGTATATCACTTATTTATTCAATGCATCATGCTTTGAATCGTCCGAGCAGTCCCGAAAGGAAACCGCCTGCCTGTTTAACAGCAGTGCCCGCTGCTTTTGCGCTACCATGAGTATTTCTTTTGTTCTTTTGCTGAGGAAGACTCACGGAGTCGATAAGCATTAATCCAACTGCCGTTGCGAACTGTGGCTCATCCATGTGCTCCGCGACACCACCATATCCTTTAGCAGCTCCAAGGCGAGCAGCAAGCCCGAGCGTCTGCTTCGTATACTCAACCATGCGCTTCATCTTTGATGTGCCGCCCGTGAGGACAACTCCGCTCGGCAGCTTACCCGCATACCCAGCACGCTTGAGTTCTTTATGAATTGCCTCAAAAATCTCTTCAAGTCTTGCGTCGACGACTTCGTCAATATCGCTCACTGCGAATTCAAGTGTCTCTTTATCATGTTTAACGCTAACCGTGTCCGTAGATTGACGATCAACGGCAGATGCATGAGCTACTTTTACCTTTTCTGCGATCTCAGGATCGGTCTTGAGCCCAATTGCCAAATCATTGGTAATATTCATACCTCCAACTGGAATGACCGACACAAATTGAAGGTCACCTTCTTCAAATATCGCGATACTTGTCGTCGCACCTCCAAGATCGATTACAGCAACACCATTTTCGAGTTGTTGTTCATTGAGTACCGCGCGCGCCGTGAGCACCATTTATGCTGAGTGTTGCGGCATCAACCTGGTAGCCACTCATTCGTTCAGCTTCCCCAAGCGCATCGTCTATCGCATGCGCTGGTCCGTTAAGATTAGCGATACTCCCTTTTCGCATACCACTGTTTGGCACACTGCCGACACCAACGATCGTTGGTGTCCCTGTAGTTGCATCTATATGGCCGACAACGCACTTAACAGTGGTGGTGCCGATATCAATACCGACGGCATAGCGGGAGTTTTCTTGCATAGGCATAATTATAACGCTTATGGGATAGTTTTGGAATAGTTGCTGCTATAATCGCATCATGATATATCCCGCTACGCGCTATATGATGAACACAAGGATACACAGGCCATGAGAATTGGTGTATTTGATAGCGGTATCGGAGGTGAAGCAGTGGCGGCAGCATTACAAAAAGCATATCCACATGCACACATCACAACCGTCAATGACAAAACGCATGTTCCCTATGGAGACAAAAGCGCATCGGAAGTTCTTTCACTCACAGATATAGCACTTCAACCGCTCATCAATGATGATAATGATGTCATCGTTTTAGCTTGCAATACAGCAACCGCAGTTGCAATTGAGACACTGCGCTCGAAATATCCATCACAGCACTTTATTGGCATCGAGCCGATGATAAAACCTGCAAGCCTCAAGACGAGAACGAATACCATTGCCGTCTGCGCGACACCAGCAACACTTGCCAGCGAACGATATAGAGAGCTCGTAAAAAAATACGGGAGGCATCTTGATATCATCGAACCCGATTGTAGCCAATGGGCGTATTTGATTGAAAATAATCAACTCAATCGCGCAACAGTCGAAGTCACAATAAACGAAGTCTGCACGAAGGGTGCTGACGTTATCGTACTAGGCTGCACACATTATCACTGGATCAAAGAACTTATCGTCGAAATAGCGAACGGACGCGCCGAAGTGCTTGAGCCATCAGAGGCAATCGGTCGACGTGTTGCGCACCTTCTAGATATTCAATACAGCTAAAAATTGCCGACGCACAGTGTCATAGTAACTATAGTTGCGTGAGAATCTCAGCGCCATCTTCGGTGATGAGCACTGTATGTTCGAAGTGTGCCGCTAGGCTACCGTCCTTAGTGAGAATAGTCCACTCATCATAGGGATCCGTGTAGACGCGCTCGCCTCCGAGTGTCGCCATAGGCTCGATCGCAATCGTATCACCTGGTTCGAGCAGCCTACCACTCCCCTTACGCCCATAATTAGGGACGTCTCGGTCTTCATTCACTTATATGTAAGCACTAAATCAAATCCAACCACATCGCCCACTTCAAAGGCATAGTCCGTCGGAACACCATGAACAATTGCATCGTTAATACTAATACAAATCACACCAGGAAAATCTGGCACTGGCTCCTTGTACGTTGGCGTCGCACCAAGCCGCTTAATCTCTTTGTCCACCCAAGAATCAACCTCCCAGCCAGTCATTCCAGGCTGGACAAACGTCTTCAAGCCATCAAATACTGTTGCGAGGATCTTGCCGCCATCTCGCATCGCTTGGATTTGCGCCGGTGTTTTAGGAGGCTGTGCCATTACGCTAAATCGTGAGCCTCAAGCTCTTCCATAATTCGGTCATGAACCTGCCCGACACTTCCAACCCCGTCAATATGCACAATATTAACGTTTTGCTCAGTGAGGTAACTGAGAATTGGGTACATTTCAGTACGATAAATCTTCAATCGCTCGTCGATGGCTTCTGGAGTATCGTCGATTCGTCCGCGGACCTCAAGACGCTTGAGTAGCTCACTCTTTGGAACCTCGAGGACAACGACAAGTTTAATGTCACGACCGTGATGAGATTTGTGCTCGATAAGCCACTTCGCTTGATCAAGCTGACGTGGGAAGCCATCAAGGATAACATTATTAATTGTCAGTGAGCGCTTAATCGCCTCACCCATGAGTTCGTTGACACGTTGAGGATTAACGAGCTTTCCGGTTTGCATCTCTTTAATAAGTTCGAGGTCACGCGTATCACGGAGCATCTGACCAGCACTCAGCCATCGCCACCCATTTCGCGCTGCTAACATTTGTCCTTGGACACTCTTTCCAGCACCCGCTGGACCAAAAAATACAATCATCTCACCCCTTCCAGTGTTATGAAGTTAATAGTTCTTTAACGACACGGGCAACCGTTGCACCGTCAGCGCTGTTTCCAGCTTTTGCTTTAACTGCACCGATAACTTGCCCCATCATGCTTGGGGTAGCAGTATCCATCGATGCAACGACATTTTTAGCGATCTCACGAATTTCTTCTTCAGTCAGTTGCTTAGGTAAATACACCGCTAGTACTGCAGCTTCTTTACGCTCCGTCTCGGCAAGTTCCGGTCGATTATTTTGCTCATAAATCGCAAGGCTTTCGTTACGCTTTTTGACTTCTTTGGCAATAATCTTTTCGATTTCTTCATCGGTAAGTCCGGTATCGCGTTTATTTTGCGCAACTTCCTCATTGAGAATAGCCGCCTTTAGATTACGCAATGTATCTCCAACAAAACGATCACCGCCCAATAGAGCGGTTTTCATATCGTTTTGAATTTGCTCACTAAGAGCCATTGACTAGCGAAGCCCTAAACGTGCTTTTGCTAATTTGTCAGCTTTGCGTTCCTTGCGGATAATCGCTTTCGCTCGACGCTCAGTCTTGCTAAGAGGTTTCGCAAATCGCATTGAAGCTTTCGCTTCTGCGAGTACGCCACTCTGCAAAACTTTGCGGTTGAAACGACGAATGATGTTTTCGTTCGCTTCGCGTTCGTCTTTACGTGTTACTTGTACCATATGCAACTGATTATAACAGAGATAAAATAGTTTTACAAGTCCTACTTCTTATGGGGTATTTTTACAAATTTTGAATAGCGAATTACACAGGCTAAAACTGCACCTATCGTGAGACAAACTAAGACGAGAATTGCCTGATTTGCGGTGTCATACGCACTACTAGGTAACGAAACATGGGTGCATGAATCACCACATCCAAGATAGTTTAATCCATCCAACCCTGATGATGCTATTACCAGTAAGCCAACAAATCCTGAGCCAAGTGCCACAGCCCAACGATACAAACTTTGCGTCATGTGCTTCGACAGAACTAGTATGAGAGCAATCGCTATATACGCTCCGACGGCAGCTATAATTGCTCCAGCGATGGAAGCAAACCAGAAGTAACTATTACTCGGGTATGGTCTTAGATCTAGGGGTAATATTGCATCATTTACATTGTCTATAAAAAGCGAAAGTATAAAGGCCAACAAACCCCACAATACTAGCAAGATCACAGCGAAAGCATTCTTGAGTGCATGCAAAGTGCTCGAAAAAAAGTTTGTTAATTTTTTTATACTATATGTACTCATTATACTTACACGTATCGTATATTACGACCCTTCAAGATGCAACAGTCGGCCTTCAACACTGCGCCTACCCTGCCATTCATTGACAATGGGCTGAAACCACACACTCACATATTCACCGGGCTCAACAAAAAAATGCTCCGGCGCGCTGAATGCCAAAAACTGCATAGCCTTTCTATTTCCGTCTTGAAGCTCAAGTTTGAGATGTTGCGCTTCTGCGCCCATACGTCGCTGATTGACAACAAGGAGGTTTTCAGCATGCAAGATTGGCTCTGGATTGCCGCTACCAAATGGCTCAAGTTGAGCGAGCTGGTCTATGAGCGATTCGCTGACAATGTCGATACTTGGGACGCTTATATCGGCTTTAGGTAAGAGCAATAGCGCTTGGTTGAGTAATTTTTGCGAGACATAAAATTCATTCACCCGATCGCGAAACGCTGCAATATTTTTTGTCGGTAATGTTACGCCTGCGGCAAACTTGTGCCCGCCGCCCTTCATAATAATATCGTCACTTGCTCGAATCGCATCGGCTGCACTAAAATCTCCGTAGCTTCGTGCGGAGCCTTTAGACTCTTCCCCCATCTCCTCAAGCACGTAGGTTGGTTTTTTATATTTCTCGAGAAGTTTGGCCGCAACAATTCCGATGATTCCGTGACTCCAGCCAGAACTACTAACAACGAGGACGTTATGGTTTTTGTACTGCTCTGCTTGAATAATTGCTTCTTTAACAATCCTGTCCTGATCGCTTCGTCGCGCTTGATTGAGTGCATCGAGCTGCTGGGCTTTTTCGAGCGCAACCATAGAATCGGTTGCCCGCAGCATATCGAGAGCGTGTTGCGCAGTTTCGAGTCGACCCGCAGCGTTCATCCGCGGACCAAGTCCGAATCCAAGACTTCGCGCATTTACCTTTTCAGGCTCAACACCAGAAACAGCCATTTAATCCCCAATATACATTTGCGCGGTTCTCGTCAATAAGCGTGACAATATCACAGACCGTTCCAAGCGCGACAAGATCGAGGAGCCATTTTTCTTGGCCGGCTTCGAGGCCAGGCAAACGTGTCTGTAAAGCCTGAATCAGTTTAAACGCAACTCCAACGCCAGCTAAATCGAGAAAAGGGTAAATCTTTCCCTGCTGCCTTGAATCACTGCGGAGCAAATATTTCTCATACTCTTCAGGATAGTCCTGAAGGAGTCTCTTTGGATTAATCACTGCGATCGCCGGAGGTTGCACCGGTGCAACATTATGATGATCAGTTACAATCACATCGACACCAAGTTCACCTGCCCGTACAATCTCCTTCTCACTCAGACTCCCACAGTCGACAGTCACAATAAGCGTTGCGCCAGTTTTTGCAATTCTCTCTACTGCGTCGACGGTCAATCCGTAGCCTTCAACGAAACGATTCGGAATAAAAGCATCAACATGGCTAAATCCGAAAGATTCAAAGGAATCAAGAAGAACAGTTGTCGCAGTAAGACCGTCAATGTCGTAATCGCCGTAGATCATAATTTGCTCATCAGCCTCATGAGCTACGACAAGTCTTTTGACTGCATTCTCCATGTCCGGTAGGAGAAATGGATCATGTTTCGCATCATAACTAGGATTCAAAAATGCATCGCGCGCGTGACCAGTAAGCCCGCGCGCAGTCAAGATTTCGTCAAATATATTCATCGGCACTATTGAGGCTGAACGTCAGTCGAGGAACGTTTCGGACGACCAGAATGTTGCTGTGATTTGATAACAATACTCTGCAACTCTTTGAAAATAACAAACTGCTTGTTAGTGGAATAAATCTTGGTGTTACCCTGCTTCTCACTGAGTAAAAATCCAACTTTTTCAAGACGTTTTAGCTCACGCTGGATATTGCCTGGATCTTCCTTGATAAGCTTTGCAAGCCCCCGCACATGCGTACGGAAATCAGGATACTTCGCGTATACCACTACAATCTTTCGTCGTACCCGTGAGGTAATAAAAACGTCTAACATATTCTCCCTTAATCTAGCGTCTCTCCCGCTATCGTTACTCTCTAGCTTACACTTTCTTACAACATTTCACAAGTGGATTATTCATAAAATTAAATTATGCTTTATTTCCAGTTGAGAACAATTTGGTTTATCTTTGCGATTGTCTGCTCGTGACTAGGAATATCATTTTGTTCATAATAGTGGTCAATTCCAACAAAATTTTGCTTTACGTCAAGGATGTGAAGCTCATCGGCATACATGTGTAATTTGTTAACAACATCCACAGAAACCATAGGTGCAGCAACAACCAACTTACTAAGCCGAATAGGTTTCAGGAAGTCTTTTGCAACATCGAGCACTGCTACATTATCAAGCCCATCAGCAACCAAGATTACTGTATGGTCCCGCAGCATGTCGTGGTCGATCAATCCGCCGTCACCAAGAAGCTTATTGATCTTGCTAAATGCAGTTCGTTTCGCTTCTTCGAAATAGCCATGAAACTCAGAGGCGTATTCAGCACCCTCCCCTTCGGATAGCTGCGAGCTAAGGGTGAAGTTACCCGATTGCGACATAGCGCCAAACGTTTGACTCTCGCCAGGTATATCGATAGTTTCATAAATAATCATCGTCAGAATACTATGAAGTTGCTGCGCAATCTGCTCCCCGACTTGCACTGCACCATCGCTTAGTGCAACAACTGCACAGTTTTCGTAGCGGTACTTTTCGACGATAATGGAATCAATGGAATATTACGAGGTTGCTCCAATGCGAATAGCGCGTGCCGGTCACGACACGTTTACGTACGCTAGCGACCAACCACTTTTGCAGGGACACATTGTCATAGTTGAGCTCGGCAAAAAAGAAATTGTGGGAGTTGTCATAAAAAAAGTACAACGCCCTTCTTACGAGACAAAGCCGATCGTTTCGCGCGTCGAAGAGACGCCATTACCTGCTGGTCTCATCACAACAATGCTCTGGATGAGCGTTTACTATGCAACGCCACTAGCAACTGTTCTGCAAACAGTCCTCCCACGCGGCATTACGAAAACGCGGCGAGTACGGACAGAAGCTGCCCATATTTCCTCAAGAGACCGAACACATTTTTTACTCAATAATCGTCAACAGGCTGCGGTTGATACAGTGGTAAACATGACTTCGGGAAGTGCACTCCTTCATGGTATCACTGGATCAGGCAAGACACGAGTGTACATTGAGCTCGCTCAAAAGACGATCGCAAAAGGCAGTTCAGCCGTCATTCTTGTTCCAGAAATTGCACTCACCTCTCAACTTGTCGATGAGTTCTCTCATCACTTTAGTGACATCATTCTTACCCACTCACGCCAGACTGAAGCAGAACGGCACACCGCCTGGAGGACAGCGCTCGAAAGCAATCAACCACGAGTTGTGGTCGGCCCTCGATCAGCGCTTTTTATGCCCCTCAAACATATCGGTCTTATCGTCATAGACGAAGCTCATGAGCCTAGCTTTAAACAGGAGCAAGCTCCTCGCTATTCAGCACTACGCGTTGCGAGCACCTACGCACAAGCAAACAAAGGAAAAGCTATTTTCGGAAGCGCGACGCCCCTCATCGCCGACTATTTTCTCGCCGAACATTCCGGGCGCCCCGTTATTAGTATGGATACACGCGCTAAGGACGACGCGTCGGCGCCAACCGTTCAGCTAATTGACCTCACAAAAAAGCCGCTGTTTAAAAAACATCGATTTCTGTCTGACCTACTTTTAGCAAAACTTGAAGCAACGTTTGCTTCGGGCAATCAAGCACTCATCTTCCACAACCGTCGCGGCAGCGCAAGTACGACACTCTGCGAAAATTGTGGCTGGACAGCAACATGTGGACGCTGTTTCATTCCCTTTACGTTACACGCCGATCATCATACACTCGCTTGCCACATATGCGGAGCAAAAGATCGCGTCCCTACAAGCTGTCCCGAGTGTGGCCAAGCAGATGTCATTCACAAAGGAATTGGCACGAAACTCATTGAGTCTGAACTGCGTAAGGTATTTCCAAAACAAACCATTGCACGATTTGACGCAGACACCCCACCAAACGAGTCAGTAGATACACGCTACCCCGAACTCTACAGCGGAGCAATTGATTTAATCATTGGTACACAGGTCATCGCCAAAGGACTCGATCTTCCTAAACTACGAACCGTAGGCGTGATCCAAGCTGATGCGGGTCTTAGTATGCCAGATTACG
>JACQGD010000015.1 GCA_016199685.1 Candidatus Saccharimonadota bacterium | reverse complement strand
GTGCTGGTCGGCTGAAGCGCATCTGTGACCGCTTCGCGTTTGCTTTCGCCCGTTGCTAAGATAATCGTCGCTTTGCTTGCCGCTAGCGCGTGCAAGCTCAAACTAATCCGACTAGCTGGCGGCTTCGGTGAATTGTGAATAGGAACAACAAGTCGAGTTTCGGTTGAACTAAAATCTGGATGTCCGGGGAAGAGAGAAAGTGTGTGACCGTCTGGTCCCATGCCAAGCCAGGTGACGTCGTACGCCGAAAGTGCCTCAATGGCTTTCTGGTAGCTAGTTGCGGCTTCTTCGGCGCGCAGGTTTGAGTGTGGTCGTAGAAAGGTTACTTTAGGAATGTGCTGGAGGAATAGTTCTTCGATAAGTTGCCAGTTATTGTCTGGTCCGTCGAGTGGCCCTATGCGCTCATCACCGATGAGAAAAGTAACCTTTGACCAATCGAGTGCTTCGAGGTACTGATCTGCGAGTATGCCATAGGCAAGATTGGGTGTTGAGCCCCCCGCAAGTACGAACGATGCGGATCCTTTTTTTGTGATTGCAGCAGAAAGGAGCTCTACAGTTAAGCGTGCTGCTTCTTCGGCAACGGCAATTGGACTATCGAAAGTGTGAGTATTCATCTATTTATTTTACCATTGATTTAAAAGCTGATAATATGCTGAGAGAATGCAGTGGTGGATGGTAATGAGTCGAGTTCATGTGTCGTGGATAATCGCGATCTTTTCGCTTTCATTTGTGATTGGTGTCTGTATGGCACAGTGGGTTTTAGGCTGGGGGAGTATTGTCTGGTTTTTTGTCTCTGTAGGTATGATCGGTGTCGTAGTATGGCGTAAGAATCGCTATCTTATCCCATTTATGGTGGTTGCCGGTATGATGATGGGGTTGTGGAGAGGTTCGATTGATCAGTATGCACTTACGATATACAAAAAATTGTATGACCATTCGATAACTGTGAGTGGGACGGTAACTGATGATATTGATATAGGCAAAAATGGAGAAGTTGTGGCTCGACTTGGTGGGCTAAAAGCTGATGGACATGAGTTACCTGGGAAGATCTGGGTTAGTGCACAAACAAAGTTTGATATAAAGCGCGGTGATAGTGTGATGGTGTCGGGAGTGTTGCAAACGGGATTTGGAAACTTTGCTGGTGCAATGTATCGAGCTAATATTTCTAAGGTGCAGCGTCCGGAACCTGGTGATGTAGCACGCCAGGTGCGTGACTGGTTTGCCGACACGATCCGCTTGGCTATTCCTAATCCGCAGGCTGCGCTTGGGATTGGTTTTTTAGTGGGACAGCGTCGAGCACTCCCGGTGGAATTAGATCAGGCGTTACAAATTGCAGGATTGACGCATATTGTCGTGGCGAGCGGGTACAACTTAACTATTCTCGTAAGATTAGCGCGAAGGCTGTTTGTGTCGGTGTCAAAATACTTATCTGCCCTGTCGGCGACAGTAATGATTGTGTCTTTTGTCGCGATTACTGGTGCGAGTCCGAGTATGGCTCGGGCCGGGCTCGTTTCGGGATTGAGTTTGGCGGCATGGTATTATGGACGAAAATTTCATCCACTTGTTTTGTTGCCGTTTGCGGCGGCGATTACTGTCGCAGTCAATCCGAGTTTTGCATGGAATGACCTAGGATGGCAATTAAGCTTCGCTGCTTTTGCTGGTGTGATGATTCTGGCACCACTCCTTCAGCGCTATTTTTATGGTGAGGATAAACCGGGTATTGTCCGACAAATTGTAGGCGAGACCATGAGTGCACATATTATGACATTGCCAATTCTTGTTGTGGCATTTGGACAGGTGAGTAATGTTGCGATACTCGCAAATGTTCTCATATTGCCATTTGTGCCGCTTGCGATGCTTTTGACATTTATTGCAGGTGTCGGGACGCTCATCGCCCCGGGCTTGGCGGCAATTATCGGTACCCCTGCAAACGTATTGCTAAGCTACATGGTGGCAGTTGCGGAGTATCTGTCGAAACTACCGTGGGCGGTGACTGAAGTTCAGATTGCGAATTGGGTAAGCTGGGTGGCGTATGCTGGTATCGTTTTGTTGATTGTTTGGCTTTGGAGAGCAACGAAGTACGATTTGCGAGAGAGTAATATCGTCGAATAATCAGTTTTGCACCCTTTGTAGTGGTATAATGAAATAAATACGATATAAATCTAGTGGAGACTGAATATATGTCAGGACATAGCAAATGGTCAACGATTAAGCGCGAAAAAGGTGCAAAAGACGCAAAACGTGGTGCAGTGTTCACACGTATCGGTAATCAGATCGCAATTGCAGCTCGAAGTGGCAGCGATCCAACAATGAACTCAACGCTCGCACTTGCAATTGAAAAAGCAAAGCAAGCGAATATGCCTAACGCGAACATACAACGCGCGATTGATCGTGTGAACGATAAGAATGCGGCGGTTCTCGAGGAGATAACCTACGAGGGTATGGGTCCCGGGGGTGTTGGAATTATTGTCGAGACAGCGACTGACAATAAAAACCGTACATTTCCGGAAGTGCGCAATGCGCTTGTTAAAAACGGTGGACGTGTTGCCGATGCAGGCAGTGTTATGTTTCAATTTGACCGTAAGGGCGTGATTCGAGTTGCGGCAACTGGCGAAGATGCTCTTTTGACTGTACTCGATGCAGGTGCGGAGGATGCTGTTGAAGAAGATGGTGAATTGATCATCTATACGGATCAAAAAGACTTAGCAAAAGTACGTACGGCGATTATTGAAGCTGGCCTCGAAGTGAAAGAGGCAGAGTTACAGTACGTTGCAAAAAATTCGATTGATATTGACGATAGTGAGCAGGCTACGAAAATCTTTAAGGTGCTCGATGCGCTTGATGATCTCGATGATGTTGTGAACGTGCATACAAATGCAAATATTACAGCTGATATTTAATATTTTTTAAACTTTAGTACTGTATATTTTAAGCATATGCAGTATTTAAAGAATATATTATTGATAGTGGCTATGATTGCAACGCCGCTCGTAGGTACATATCAAGCAAAAGCGGTCTCGCAGACAATTGTTATAAGCCAAGTCCAGCTAGGCGGACTTGTTGCCGGGTCTGCCGGTCAAGAGTTTGTGCAAATTCATAATAACTCTTACACTGATATCGAAATTACGAACTGGTGTCTCTCCTATACATCCGCAAGTGGAGCAACAACATCGTCCCTCATTTGCATTCGCCCAAACGACACTGCTACAAAATTATGGCTCAAGGCGAGGTCGTTTGCGATGCTTGTCTCACTTGATTATAAGAATTCGATAGGAGGTAGCCAAGGCGATGGAATCTTCTCAAATAAGACAGGAATGGCAAGTTCTGGCGGAAGAATCCGGCTTCTTGATGCGAGTAATAGCGAAGTCGATCGTATTTCTTGGGGCACTATTGCCGGAGAAGCTGGGGCGCCAGAGCCTGCAAACGGCAAGACGCTGCAGCGCATCGGCAACGGTACTTTTCAAGATACGGACGACTCGTCGATTGATTTTAGTATAAGTGTCCCATCACTCTTTCCGAGTGGAGTCTATGAAACGATCACTGATATTTGTCCAAATATTGGAGGTGCACAACAGGTACTCCCCACTGGAATGATTTTTGATAACGACGGCAACTGCGCCGAGCCACCTCCGGCGGATGTGTGTCCAAATATCCCTGAGTTTCAAGGACAAGTACCAAGTGGATACCTTACTGATGAAAATGGCAACTGTCAGTCGGATAGCTGTCGAAATATCCCTGGTCTGCAGATAAACGTCCCCGATAACTATGCAGAAGACAGTATTGGTGATTGTATCGAACGTGACGTATGTCCGAATGTTATCGGTGCGCAACACACCGTTCCGGAAGGCTATATCTCTCACTCCTCAGGCGTCTGCGCGCTCGATCTTGTTTCGCTTGAGATAAGTGAAGTATTTCCAAATCCAAAAGGAGCTGATAGTGGAAATGAATTCATCGAGCTTTATAATCCGAGCTCGGAGAGTGTAGGGCTACAGAACTACATAGTGCAAACCGGTGTAAATTCTGACAAAACGTTCACATTCGCTTTCGACATGGCGATAGGGCCGGGTGAGTTTAAAATCTTTAAAGATAGTGACCTTGGATTTACACTGACGAATACTTCCGGTCGTGTGCTTCTCAAAACAATTGACGGATTCATTATCGACGATTCTACTGTATACACATCTGCAGCAGATGACATGGCATGGGCAAAGATAGATGGATTATGGCAATATACCGACCATCCAACGCCCGGATCCCTTAACGTATCGTCATATCAAGATGACACTATCGATTTAGTATCTTCTGGTCTGATGACCGCAGAGTGTGCCGCTGGAAAATACAGGAATCCGTTGACGAATCGCTGTCGGAATATTGAATCCGATGCAATGGTACTTGCAACGTGTGACAGTGATCAATACCGTAATCAAGAAACTGGAAGATGCAAGAAAGTAGTGAGCGCTATATCGATTACTCCATGCAAGGACGGTCAATATAGGAGTGAAGAAACAAACCGATGTCGGAATATTTCTGCAGCGAGTGCAACGCTTGCTCCATGTAAAGAAGGACAGGAGCGTAATACTGAGACAAACCGGTGTCGAAACCTCGCAGCAAAATCAGTTCCAGCTGCAGCATATGCGATTGAACCAGTGAAGGATGGGGTTAAGGCGTTTGTTGGCTGGTGGGCTGTTGGTGGAATCGGTTCAATGGCGCTAGGGTATGCTGGCTGGGAGTGGCGACGCGAAGTCGGTGTGTGGATTCGCAGGATCATTCACTTAAAAGTATCAAAATAGAATCAAGCTTATCTTAAGTTGCTCTATTTAGTATAATAGAGAAAAGATAGGAGATTCAATGGACACGCCAAAAACACCAAGTAAGTCAATTATAGCGATAATTGTTATTGTGTTACTCGTGGCGGCAGCCGGTGTAGTGATAGCTATCAATATGAAAGATAGCGAAAGGACAACTGTTAGCGATAGTAACACAACACAAACTTCTCCAGCCGAGACTTCGGGTGAAGGAACAAATAACGCTACGGCTAGTACTGGT
>JACQGD010000088.1 GCA_016199685.1 Candidatus Saccharimonadota bacterium | reverse complement strand
TACCAGGCAAGGAATCTGGTTCAATAGTTTGACGGTTGTGTATAGCCTCGGTCGGATTGTTATCATAGGGCGATGGCGCTATGTATTTGGGTAGTTCCATGAGATAGTACCTCCTTGAGGTGTATTACTCTATTTACTTTATAAGAAGTAGGATAGAGTGTCAATAATGTGATATTTTATAAAGATTGTGCTTGCTTTTTTTGCTTAAAATGAGTATATATAGCTCTTAGTGCGAAACCATCGTACTATCACCGACGAGAGGTACAATGTATGTCAATCTCGGCTGTTTCCGCGGACGAAATGACCATCGCTGATGCGAGCGAAATCATTGCACGGTGGCACGAACGTGGACAGAAGACGAAAGCGTCGAACTTCGATCATCTGGCCCAGAAGATCATGGGCGACTTCGTCGATCCCGACCAGCACACGCCGCATGTTCACGGGAAGATCCGTAATGCAATTTGCACGGCCAACGCCAACGGGAAGATCCGCCACGAGAAAGCGAACGGCGGAGGGTACGCACCCGTGACCCCCGAAGCAGACAACACCTGACCATCCTCGATCGGTGCCGACAAGTGAGAGCATTCGCTTTTGCTTGTCGGCATCACTCACATCTTTACGACAATGTTTGTATCTGTTATAATCGTCGAAGTGTTGAGGAGTCACGAGGCGAAATAAGCTTCATATTGCGATATGAGGCTTTGACGATTCGGAAATACAACCACTTTCGAAACAGAACTAGTCTCATATAGACGCTAAAGCGCTATAGGAGACTTCGATGCTTCGAAAATGACTTGCAAAATATGTAAACACATTTTGCTGCACATTTTACTCACCATCTGGTCTCATCGTCTAACGGTTAGGACACCAGGTTTTCATCCTGGCAATCCGGGTTCGATTCCCGGTGAGATCACCAAGAAAAATACCCATCATTACGATGGGTATTTTTCTTGGTGAAATTCATCTGTTTTGTTGAACAGAGAGGCGCGCGTGGAGTGTCTTATGACATGTACGCGAGATTTGTCTGACCATCGAGCAGTAGGTGGATGAACCCGCCGAAGAGAATACCATGAAAGAGCAACATGAATGTCGAATAGAGCGCGACATATCCGAGGGCGGTCCTCGGTTCTTTTCGTAGTTGTTCAAATAATCTTCGAAAGAGCTGGATTGGATGTATGACGTCCCAACTGTTAAGTCGGACATTTCGACCTATATAGACCGCAAAACTTGCAAGCAGTATACATATGATCATCAGTAACCATGAGCTGTCGGGGATAATAAGCTTTCCGGTGGTTGAATAGCCTGGTGTGAGCAGGAGTATGAGTAAGGCGTGCACGAATACGAGACTTAGCTGCGCAACCAGTATACCCGAGAGTGTTAGTGCGAGTGTTTGGATGATGTCGTAGTAGAGTGGAACCGGCTCCTCCTCCTTGCGATGACTGAAGTTTAGTTCAGTAATAAGATACGGGGCATTAGGAAAGACGAGCAACCACAAACATAGACCAATGATGATAACAACAGAGAGAATCCAGTAGATAGAAAAGAAGAGCGCGACCACCAGAGACAAAGCAGTGATAGCGACGGGAAGCCACGCAAGGCAGATATTTTTAAGCATTGGTTTATAGAGCGGTACGTGAAAAATCCGTGAGCGTAGGTATATGAGAGCAGTGGCGTAGAGACTACACAAAACGGTTGCGGCAATGAATAATGCAAGGGCGAATATACCGTGATTCACCTTATAAGTATAGCAAAACGATGACGCACGACACCAACTCAATTACAATAGAGATATGAAAAGAACCAAATTCACTGCTACTGGTGTCAACCTCGGCGGATGGCTCATTCTTGAGAAGTGGCTTACGCCAAGTGTATTTAAGGGCTTCGATGTGGAAGATGAATGGGGGATGTCTCAGACTAAAGCAGGAAGAAAGCGAATCGCAGCACACCGCAAAGCGTTTTTAGTTGAAGGTGATTTCATGTGGTTGCGCGATCATGCAGTGAAATTCGTACGGCTACCGGTGCCATATTGGGCGGTTATAGAGAGCGATGAGTATGTATCAGCCCGAAAAGAAGTCGCATGGGCAATGAAGATGGCTGAAAAATACAACTTAAAAGTACTGCTTGACTTGCATGCGGTTCCTGGCGGGCAAAATAACGGGGATCATAGTGGTAAAAAAGGTCAGATGGAATGGTTTGGTAATGAGGTGTTTCAAGAGCAGACGGTTGCGATCTTGAAACAACTAGCCGAGCGGTATAAGGATAGTCCAGCGCTCTGGGGAATAGAAATCATGAACGAGCCAGAGTCGAAAGGTAACGTACTAGAGCTTCGGGCATTTTATAAACGAGCGTATAAGGAGCTTCGTCAGATTATTCGGCCGGGCACCTATACGATCTTTCATGATGGATTTCGCCCGTTCCTTTTTACAGGAAGCGTATGGTCGAAGCGGCACTACCCAGTCGCAATGGATATCCACTGGTATGGCTTTACGTTTGATAGCGCAAAAAATCTCGATGTCTATTTACACTATTCGAAATGGCTTCGTGTAATCATGGCGGGCCTCCTAAGGTTAGGGCAGTCACTTGTCATTGGAGAATGGAGTACAGTGCTACCGCAACGGCTATTCGACGCGCAGCCGACATCCAAGCATATGAAAATGCTTGAACAGAATGCTGCGATGCAACAAAAAGCATATCGCTTAGCAATCTGTACGATGTATTGGAACTATAAGGCCGAGGGTGATGGCATGTGGAATTTTCGATCGCTTGTCGAAAAGGGTGTGATAAGAAAAAAGGATAGCTGATGGGTGTGTATGAGTTAGAGCAATACTCTAGAAAAGGCTTGATAGCTTGATTAACAGAGGCGGATGGTATAGTATTAGTGGATGAGTGCTATTTTTAAACGAACAAAAATCTTGGCTTCTGTTGGCCCACCAATCAACAGTTACGAAAAAATTGAAGCAATGACACATGCTGGCGTGAACGGAGTTCGCCTAAACTTTAGTCATGCGAAATACGAAGACGTTGAACAACAGATTCCTTGGATTCGCCAAGCAAGTGAAAAAGTTGGTAAGCCTGTTGCAATTCTCCAAGATCTTCAAGGGCCAAAAATCCGGCTCGGTAATTTGCAGCATAATGTCGATGTAAAAAAAGGCGATGAAATCATTCTCGACTATGCAGCTGAACATGAAGGCAACGTGTACCCAGTACAATACAACTTGGCTGAAAAGGTGAAAATAGGTGAACCGATTTATATTTTTGATGGCAAAGTACGGACGACTGTTTTAGAGATTCCTTCAGAGACAGCTATAAAAGTGCGAATCGAAAATAATGGAACTTTGATGAGCCGTAAGGGAATTAACTTGCCGGATACTGATTTCGGTGGAGATATTCTGACGCCAAAAGACATCAAAGATATCGAGTTTGGTGCCGATAAAGATATTGATTATGTTGCACTCAGTTTCGTGCAGTCAGCAGACGACATCAATAACCTTCGTCAAATGCTCGTCAGTCTCGGCTCAACTGCGCAAATTATCGCGAAGGTAGAGACAAAAGCTGCGATTGAAGACGATACGCTCGAAGCGATTGTCAAAGCAAGCGATGGCGTTATGGTTGCGCGTGGTGACCTTGCCGTTGAGGCTGGCGCTGAGGTTGTGCCAATTGTACAGCGAAAAATTATTGCACTTTGTCGCAAGTATGGTCGACTTTCGATTGTTGCGACACAAATGATGGCGAGCATGGTTGATGCTCCAGAGCCGATGCGCGCTGAGGTGAGTGATGTGGCAAATGCCGTCATTCTTGGTGCTGATACGGTTATGCTTTCTGATGAGACGGCAAACGGTAATTATCCGCTTGAAACGGTTGCGGCTATGAAAAAAGTCATCTTGTATACACAGGAGCACTTAGCCGTTGCCCCTATTACCGATATCATCAAGGGAAAGAAAACGCATCGTGATGCAATCAGTCTTGCTGCTGTCAATCTTGCCGACCAACTCGGTGCGGCCGCAATCGTCGCAGAGACAAAGTCCGGTGCGACAGCTGGTAATATTGCCGCACACAGGCCAAATCTTCCTATTATCAGTGTGACAAGTGATCCGCGAGCGGCGCAGCAGTTGGCGCTCAGCTATGCAAATAAGTCGTTTGTTCGTCCGGATGGTGAAAAAGCTGGCCTCGAACTTGCACGCGCATTAAAGGCGGATTCGTTCTTTGACGATGAGCAGGTGACGATTGTTATCGTTAGTGGTAAGCAACCTGGACTTATTGGTGGAACTGACACAATTCGCGTTCGTGTACTCGAATAGAATTTGCTATTGACTGCAAGCCATAAGTGGTATGATAGGCGTAGGAATACGCCTATTTACTTATGAAAAAAGACACTAATAGCAAATCACAGACAAAAAATGACGAGTCAGATAAAAGCATCGAAGCTGCAGCGTTGCTTTCGGATAGTGAAAAAATAGCAGAAGACCAAAAGCAGAGCAAAGAGCATGAAAAAAAGAAAGATAGCGACACGACACAGTCGATTGATGCGCTGAGGCTTAGTGAGATCGAATCAACTGAGGTTGTTGCCTCTGAGAGTGACGCTGTGGACGATCCAGATAAAGAAATAAAGATAATTCGACCAGCTAAGCGTTATTATTGGTGGAAAAATCGTAAAGTACTCATACCGTTTGGAGTGATACTATTCTTAATAGTGCTTCTTGGGGTTCCTCAAACTCGTTATTTTGCACTCGGCTGGGCGTGGCAAAAAGATGTAAAAGTTACCGTACAGGATAATCGCACTGGAAGCGCACTAAAGAGCGTGACGGTTGTGATCGGACGCGAAAGTGCAGTAACTGACGATTCTGGCGTTGCAATAGTCAAAGGTATTTCACTCGGGCATCATGAGGTGGTTATAAAGAAATCTAATTATGCTGATAGTGTTCAGTCTGTTGTTGTAGATGTTTTTACATCTAATGAATACAAGGCGACAATAGCTGCAACAGGGACGGTGATCCCGTTAGCCATAACAGATAGAGTGAGCGGAAAAGCAATTGCTGAGGCCGTGGTTACTGATAAAGGCAAGGCGATTGGTAAGACAAGCGCGACCGGTAAAATTGATGTTGTTATTCCTGTCAATAAAAAACAACTGACATTGGCAATAACTGCTCCTGAATATAACGTTTTGACAACAGAGGTGACGAATAAAACGTCAAAGCTTTCATTGACACCCGCAGGCGCCCTCTATTTCTTGTCAAAGCAAAGCGGCAAACTCGATGTCGTAAAGGCAAACCTAGACGGAACGGAACGCAAGGTGATTGTTCCCGGCTCTGGAAGTGAGGATGATCGTTCTACGAATCTCATTGCCTCGAAAGATTGGCAGTACAGTGTGCTGAAAACGAAACGCGTATCCAATAAATCAGCAGGGCTTTACATTATTTCGGCAAAGGATGACAAATATACCATTCTCGACGATGCAGGCGTTGAATTTACCCCAATAGGGTGGTCGGGGCATTATTTTGTTTATCAGACGTTCCGCACAAATGAATCATGGCGAGCAGGCTCTATGCAGCTTAAGAGCTACAATGCCGATACAGGAAAGACGGTAGTGCTTGACCAAAGTGCCAGTGACCCTGCCTCGACGCAGCAAAATTATCTCTATGAAATGATGAGAACGGCCCATGTGATTGACGGCAAGCTTGTCTATACAAAGGTGTGGACATTGAACGGGACGCCAGCTTTGTCGGTAGAAGGAAAGCAGTCAAGTATTACGTCAGTGAAACCCGACGGGACAGATAAGAAGACGATTAAGTCGTTCAGTGTTGCAACAACAAGTTGGATATATAGCCGTCAGTATCTACCGGAGGGCATTTATTTTGAGGTCTCATCACAGGATGCGACACCAAAGGATGTGTACAGTGAGCTTATTGGCGATACGTATAAAGAAAATGTCACCCTACCTGCAGATTTTAACTCGGCAATATATCCAGACTACATCGTCTCTCCGAATGGAACTGCCTCGCTATGGTCGGAAGAACGTGATGGCAAGCAAGCTATATTTATCGGTGATAAAAATGCTGCATCAAAACAAGAGATTGCCGGATAGTGCGGTATAATAAAAATAATTACTATAAATATCGGATGGGACAGTGAGCTTTTTTAAAAAAACAATTCGAGATTTGCCGCTTAACGGACAGACAGTATTAGTACGTGCGGATTATAACGTGCCTCTTAATGGTGACGGTACGATAAGTGATGATTTGCGAATTCGCGCAAGTTTACCGACGCTTCGTTATCTTGTCGAACGAGGATGTAAGGTTGTGATTATTTCGCATCTCGGTCGCCCGGAAGGGCATGATCCCGCGCTTAGTCTCGCTCCAATTGGCGAGCGGTTGAGTGAGCTACTCGATAAATCTGTCGAATTTATCGATGAGACGATAGGAGAAAAAGTTTACCAGACTGTGCGGAAAGCACCACGCGGAAGTGTACTGTTGCTCGAGAATCTACGCTATTATCCCGAAGAAGAGGCTGATGATATGGCCTTTGCAAAGGCCATTGCACAGAGTGTTCGTCCTGATTATTTCGTTCAAGATGGTTTTGGGGTTGTTCACAGGGCGCATGCGAGCACTCGAGCGATCACGCTCTGTGTGCCAGCTGTAGCTGGGTTGCTTCTTGAAAAAGAGTACGTCACGATTACTCGAGCGATGGAGTGCCCAAAGCGTCCGTTTGTAGCGGTAATGGGCGGCGCGAAGGTGAGCGACAAGATAACGGTCATCGAGCGATTTGTGTCGATTGCAGATACAATTCTTATTGGCGGTGCAATGGCAAATACCTTCCTAGCCTACAAAGGAAAAAGTGTTGGAAAGAGTAAGGTCGAACCGGACCAGTCTGAGGTGCTGGATAAGCTTTACTTGGCGGCAAGTAAAAAAGTAGGCGCGGAGCACGTTGATGAATTTATTATACTTCCCACTGACGTAGCTATTGCCAAGAAACTTGACGTAGCTGAGCCTCGCATCGAACGAAGCAGCGATCATATCGAAGCAGACGACATTGCGCTGGATATCGGCGCTGTGTCAATTGAACGCTTTACAAGTATCGCAGCAAAAGCACATACGGTGGTATGGAATGGTACGCTTGGATATGCTGAATTCCCTGAGTTCGCTCA
>JACQGD010000087.1 GCA_016199685.1 Candidatus Saccharimonadota bacterium | reverse complement strand
ACGCTTCAATAATTTTACCATAGAGCTCTATGGAAGCTGTTTTTTGGATCGCTCCGAGATGAACACGATGAAGCATCCGATAATAGGTAGGGCAGCAATAGTAGAAAAGAAGCCTGAAATCATACTCGATACATCTATGAACCAAGACCCGAGCAGTGCCGACATAATGGAGTTGGTACTTTCCTGCGTATCTCCGCCGTCAACCAGGAAACACATGGATTCTCTCAGGGATTAAACAACAATGTCAGCCAACTCGTAACGTAAGACGATATAATGGATGTATGGTAAAAAAAGACTCAACAACTACAACCCCCACGCCTGCTCCGCAAGTTAAAACAGATGCGGCCAATAGCATTCCAATTATCGCCCTCGTGCTCGGTGTCGTTTCGCTTCTCACTTTTATGTGGTTTCTTGGTATTGCAGCGATTATTCTCGGCGTAATTGGCATGCGGCGCTACAAAGAAAATCGTGGATTTAGCATCGCTGGACTTGTAACCGGTATCATCAGTACACTCCTTATGATCAGCACTGTCATCTTCTTCATTGTGATGATTGCAATTGCCGTAACGAACGACGACTCAGATACGAACTCTGACGACCGCGGGCATCAGTATAATGAGCAGCCTCGTCGTGAGTATAACGATCGATACTATCGAGATGATTCTCGCAGTAGCCTTTAACAGTATTTAATATAACGTAAGTTATTTACTGTCTTGTTTGTCTTGATAACAAAAAACTACCTCATTTAAAGAGGTAGTTTTTTTATATAATTTTGGTGAACCCGACTAGATTCGAACTAGTGGCCTTCGGCTCCGCAAGCCGACGCTCTATCCAGCTGAGCTACGGGTCCATACACGCAGTCGCCTGAACTAGTCATGCGGCCACGCTTCGTGTAACTAGAAGGTGCTTCCTGGTCGCAATAAATGCGACACGAACAAACGATATTGTAGCATAAATACCTCTGTGAATGCAAGAAGGAAGCGAGTACTAAAGACGAAGTTTGCGAACAATTTTGTCGACAACATCAAGATGAAGGTCTCGCATAGGGAGACGTGAGCCGAGAACATCGACGATGTCTTCGCCAGCTTCCTCAGGGAAGTATACGGTGATACCTGGTAAGAATCGTCGCCTAGGAATGAGCATAATCGAATACTCTGCACCATCACGAATGACGCCAAATGATTTGAAATCTTCATATTTGTGCGTCGTACTATCGATATGGAGACCGTCTTCTGACAGTGAATAGTCCATGACTCGGGGAGGCCGCTTAGAAAGGACAACGATCGTCACTGCAATAACAACAAGAAGGATGGCGAATGACGGTGAGTCCATAAGGAAAATTGCGACAGCTATAAGTACCGCAATCACGACTGCGAAGACAATAAACCACGTAGCGCCTTTTTCTTGATGAATAAATTCTTTTGCTTGCCACGTCACGGGTTCGCTAAGATCAATTTCATCTTCTTCAAGAGGTAGCTCGTCTTCGCCGGCTTCGTATCCATATCCACCTTCCACTTGGTCAGCGACGGCAACACTTCCAAGTGCCTCTGGAGCGACAGGTGAGGCTGGCGCTTTTTCAGGTTCCTGCTGGAAGGCTTGTTGTGATTCTGGTGTAAATTGGGCTGGCGCTGGTGGACTAGTAGGCCGAGCTTGAGCATACGGTTGTTGCGGAGGTGCTGGTTGCGGCTGTACAGGTACAGCAACAGGTGGTGCTGCTGAAGGTTGTGGAGCTTGCGATGGCGCGGAAAAAGGCTGCTGCAGAGCAGGTTGATACATCGGCTGCGGAGGTGCTGGTTGCGGCGCCTGCGGAGCTGGTGGAATAGGATTGCCAGGCTGGTTTTCTGGTTGCATACCATCAGTATAGCATGAGCATTGTCTAAGATAATAGAGTTGTCGTCACTTACATTTGATTAAGTGGAATCAGGTCACCGTCGCAGAGTTTACGTGGCTCGCGGATGCTATCGAAATAGAGGTACACATTTGCACCAAATCCTTGACCAACCCGTGAGAGAGGAGTAATATCACGTACTTGCGCAATGCCATCTATGCACACGAGCGCAGTTACATGGCCATCGAGGACACGGTCTTTAATATCTTTCGTCAACCCGGCTTTATTCCACTGCGAGATTGCTTTTCTGCTCGCACCACCTGTTACATAGAATACGTCGGCATTATCGAGAAGGGCATTAGTTTTACCACAGGAAAGCGGTTCGCTGACATCATCTTGAATCCACCGAGGTTCAGGTAATTGAAACTCTTCGCAAACATGCTTCCACATTTTTCGCTTTTTATCGAGACTTTCCTGCGAGACACACGGTGAACCGTCGAAAACGATCTGAGGAGTATCAGTTCCTGCTAGTTCAAAGATTTCATGGAGAAATGGCGTGGATGCGACACCGCCACTCAGTACTAGTTTTGCGTTTTCGTAGGACATTGTATGAATATCTAACAGATGCGTACTTTATGCAAGCATAGGCTTGTTTAAAAATAAATGTATTTTTGACCTATTCGTCCCATAAGAAGCTACTCACTATAAATACCTACATCCAAGTAAAAGAGACATGCAGCCGCATGTCTCTTTTACTTGGCGGAGGAGGGGAGATTCGAACTCCCGCTCCAGATCTCTCCGGACTAATGATTTAGCAAACCATCCCCTTAAGCCACTTGGGTACCCCTCCGTATCGGGTGTAGCGCGTAGATTGGTAACTTTCTGTGATCCACGAGATCGCGGGATGGTTTCCATCACATGATTTGCGTTTCACGCAGAAGCCACTTGGGTACGCCCTCGGCTTATGCTTGAGATTGTAGGTTTAGTACAACTCTCAGCTCGGATTATTGTATCAAAAAACGATGGGGTTGACTAGGGGGAGCGCAAAAGGTCTGCAATAGAAAATACGCAACTGTTATGTTGCGTATTTTCTCTGGCGGAGAGAGAGAGATTCGAACTCTCGGAACCGTTGCCGGCTCGACGGTTTTCAAGACCGTTCCCTTCAACCACTCGGGCACCTCTCCGTATTGTATGTGGTCGTGAACCATGGTAACAGATTATCCGCGTTCAGTCGAGGGTTTGACGACTGATTGAAGTGACCCAAACAGTTTGAGCTCCATTACCCTTAAGTGTTTTGGTTGCATATTTGAGTGTTGCACCGGTGGTTACGACATCGTCAAGGAGAAGATAGATTGTATCGGGATCGAGCTGCTTGTTGCAGGCAAAGGCAACTTTTGCCTGTGCTGTACGTACGCGGCGACCCGCATCACGCTGACGAGTCGTCGTGATGCGGCTAAGTAAAGAAGTATCGATTTTAAGTTTGCGCTGTTTAGCGAAACAACGTGCGATAAGCGCCATATGATCGTAGCCTCTCTGACGTATGTGAGCGTTCACGGTCGGAATTGGCACAACAACAACGTTGGCTGGCATCGTAGGTAGATATTCATCGAACAGTCCTGCAAGCGATTTAAAGGCGCTCCGCGCATTTGAAAACTTATAGCTGTCTATCAGACGCTCGAGTACTTCTTGACGCTGCCCGACACACCATGCGCGGCTATACGGTACAGTACATCCCGCACAGATACCTGACTTGCCGGATAAGGCAGTTCCACACGCTATACAAAGCACGAATGGCTCACTTATGATGTCATATTTACAATTTTGGCATAATAAAGTACCAATTTTACCACATCCACAACAGTGGTGAGGAGCGATAATTTGCAATAGTCCGTCAATCATTGTGTTTTTTACGTTTTAGCATGCTGTTTAGTTGATTATAGCGCATATATTGGTTATACTGTAGAAGACTATTTGTCAAGAGAGCCTAGAGAAAAGTGGAGGATACCATGGCCCGAAAGCAAAATGACGATCTTTTGATCGAAGATGAGCTCGCCGCAGCATTTCTAAATGACGACGATTTGTCGCAAGCACCAATATCTACAGCGCAAGTTGTAGATGATTCAGATCCAGCAGAAGATGATTTCCCTGGTCAGCTTGCCGTTGATGTATACGAAACTGAAGAGAAATTAGTTGTTAAAGCTCGTACAGCGGGTGTTAACAAAGAAGATCTTGATGTAAGTATCAGCGATGGTATTTTGACTATTAGTGGAACACTGAGCAGCGGAGACGATAGCGCTGCGATTAATTGGCACATTCAGGAATGTTACTGGGGCGAATTTAGCCGCACCCTCGCGCTTCCCGTTGCTGTAAAAGAAGATGAAGTGGAAGCTGTTTTGAAAGACGGCGTCCTCAGTATCGGCTTTAGCAAGGTAAAGCAAGAACAAGCGAAGAAGATTCAAGTCCTTTAAGGAAACTGATCTATATAAAAATCACCTCGATCGAGGTGATTTTTATATGCGTTATGTTTTCGATAACTACTGTGAAACACTTCCTGTTGGAGTGAACGCACCGAGTACGAAGTTGACAACTGCGTACGCAAGGATAGCAACAACGACACCGACAATTGCATAGAGAATTGTATTCTTTGCATTTTGAACAGCTGTTGAATCACCGCCAGATACAACGTAACGGATACCACCGATGATAAGCATGATCACACTCACTGCACCAATCACGAAGAGAAGTACGTTTGTGATGATTTTGAATACACCAGTTTCACCGAAAAGGTCAGTCTGTTGGTCGTTACCTTTTGCTGAGCCTGCACCGCCGCTAATTGAGAGGTCTTGGCCACCCTGAGCATTTGCTGTTACAGGTTGAAGTGCTGTCGTAAACACGCCCAAACCTAGGACGAAAACTGGGACAGCGAGCATCCTCAGCATTTTTTTAATATTTTTTGTCATTTGTTAATTCCTTTCATTGGATTATCCTACTAACTTTTATAACAGAAGATCGCTCTTTTGTTAATATCTATTTGACTTTAAAGGCCGTGAGAACGAACTGGACAATCGCATATGCAATAATTGCAACGACTAGTCCGACGACCGCATAGAGAATCGTGTCTTTTGCAGCTTTGGTCTGACTTGCATCACCGTTACTTGTTGCATAGCGTATACCGCCAATGACAATCACGATGACCGCAATCGCACCAAGAACAAATAGGAGAATATTCGTGATCGTCTTTATGCGTTCCTGAAGCGTAACTGTGTTAGTGTCGCCACCAACTTGGTTTACACCCTTAGTGATCTCTGATGCTGCGCTCTGAGCCTGTGCAGTTTGTGGTGCAAGTACCGGTAGGGCAGTTGATACACCGACAACGGCGACGAGTGCGGCAAAACTTAGCTTTATCTTATTCATATACTTCCTTTCTTAAATGTTATGCAAATTGCGTTACGACAAAGTTTACGATTGCGAACGCAAGGATAGCAACAACAAGCCCGACAACTGCATAGAGAATCGTGTCTTTTGCAGCTTTGGTCTGACTTGAGTCTCCATTACTTGTCGTGTAGCGAATGCCGCCGATCACGATTGCGATCACAGCGATGACACCAACAATAAAGAGCAAAATATTAATGACATTCTTGATAAGGGAGGGGAGCTCATCCTTAGAAGTAGCGCCACAAATTGCAGTTTGTCCTGCACTCCCGCCCGAACTTGGTGCAGGAGCTGGAGCAGGTGTCGTACCTTGGCCTCCGCTGTTTGTCGTGCCGCTCGGGCAACCAGATCCACTAAATACATCAATTGCTCCGGTAGAGGCCGCTGGTATAGCCAGAGCAGCAAACCCAAGCACTAAGGCGAAGCTTGTTATTATCGTTGTTATCTTATTCTTCATTGTATTCTCCTTATTTCGCAACATTCTTAATGACATAATCCGTAATAGCCGCTGCCATGATGATAATGATCAGCCCAACAACCGCATAAAGAATAGTGTTTTTACCAGATTGAACTCCCGATGAATCACCATTACTGCTCGCATAGCGTATGCCACCAATAATAATGACGATAACCGCCACAATACCAGCGATGAGGTAGGCTGTGTTGAGGAGCGTTGAGACTGAAGCACTAGAGACATCTCGGGGTGCATTATTAAGATTTAGCGTTGACTGATTGATTTTTATTTCTGTATCGGCCGCGAAGACCGTAAGATTGTGAAGTAGACTCATTATACGATTGCTCCTGCGATAAATTTAACTATTGCTATCGCCATTATTGATATTATTAACCCGATGATCGCGTTGAGGATGGTTGTCTTTGCTGCGCTTGTGCCGTTTGAGCTGTCTCCGGAAATGATATATTTGAAGCCGCCCCAGATAATAAATGCGAGTGAAACATACCCAGTAACATAGAGCAGGATCGTCACAATATTCATTGCGATTATCGTCAAGTACTTACCGATACCAGTTTTATCTTGACCGCCTGTATTTGCAAACTCTTTTGGAGATTGGAGCGTTTTACCGTCTGACCCACACAAATTGTCGTACCATGGCGGAATAGCAACAATTGCCGCACCTTTACAGGTACCTGCGTATGCTGAAGTTGACTGCGAAAGCGCAAGTCCAGCAGTGCCAGTAAACACAGTTGCCGCGAGGCCGACTGTAATTAATGTATTACGAATTAGTTTCATCCTATAACCACTCCTGGCACAAGCCAATTAATAATTGCAACAGTGAATCCGTAGAGAACGAGTCCGATAGCGACATTACGAATAATACCGATGGCTTCTTGGACTTGACCTTGGTTGTCACGAGCACTCGCGTAGAGGATTGCACCATACGTAATGCCACCCGTAGCGATAACACCAATGAGCACCGTGTTGTACTTGTCGCAAGCAGCTTTCATATCTGCCGATGCTGAAGTTGAGATACCGCCAACAAACACGAGACTTAATACACCAGCGAGGAGAAGGGGACGAAGAATTTGCTTCATTAGACTATAGCCATTCCTGGTACGAGCCAGTTTACGATTGCCACCATGAATCCGTAGAGAATGATTCCGATGATAACATCTCTAATAATAGTTTTTGCCTGACTTACTTGTCCAGCATTATCTTGTGCACTCGCATAAAGGATAGCGCCGTACACAATACCACCGGTAGCTACTATACCAATAATGCCAGTGAGTATAAATAGAATAATTTTGAGAACATCACCGAGAGCACTCGTACCGCTTCCGTTACATGTGACGATATTCGTCTTTGCCTTACCGCAAGTTCCAGCATCACCAGATGAAGCATTTTGATTCTGCTTTGACTTTACTCCTTTTTCACAGGCATCTTTGAGAACTTGTGTCGGCTGCGCCTCACAGCTATTTCCTGCAGCTCCTGCAATACATGCATCGCGTGCAGCTTTGTTTGTATCGACAGACCTTGGGTCTAGTGGATTCTTTTTACTAGGGAACTGTGCTGTACACGCGGCATTAGCATCGGTGACACATTGGCCAGCTGAAAACATTTTACCTTCAGATTTACATGAAGCCTCTGTATTCTTACAAGTACCACCATTACCACTTGCAGGAGTTGCCCAGTCGCCGCCTTTATCTAGACAGTCCTTCTTCGCATCTCTTGAGGGATCAGGTTGAGCTTCGGTTGGGTCGTAATACTTATCCGAACATATGAACCCAACAATACAGTCCTCGCCCTTACACTTGTGTCGACCGTCTGTAGCGAGGATATATGTATCGGTGCCTTCACACTTCCAATCACTTGCCTTAGATGGCGTTCCATCGTTTCTAAGCGGAACAGTTCCGTCAGCAGCAGTTGTTGGAGTAGTACAGCTTTTTTTATCTGCACTTATCGTATCTCCAGATTTACATGTTATCTGACCGCTTCCGTTTGTACTCTCTGGGGGAGCGGTAGCTTGATAATGCACTTCGCAAACACCGTTGTTATAGACCAGTTTTGCCGTATCTCCATACAGCTTCTTAGTTGACTCTTTGATAGATCCACAATTATAGGCATACACAGACTGAGAATTATACAGAGATGATAGTGAACTAACCCCTAAAAGGGAGAGGGCGAGACTAATGAAAAATATAATTCTTTTTTGTTTTGATTTTTTTATCATATCTACCTTATAAAATACATGAGACCACCGCTAAACACAAGCGTCAATAGCCACATTCTATTATTGACAGCATAAGAGGTATGAACGATACTCATACATAGTTATGGTATTAAAGTGGCTAACGTTTATGCTACACAGCATTCGTACTCGACTGGGGGGCGCTTTTTTAGTTATTGGCATTATCGCCGCAACACTTGGAACGGTTGCAACGCCGATTAGTACTGCAAATGCACAATTTAACACACCGAGTGCAGCATCAAGTTATGGCGCCAATACATCGAGCTGTGAAATCGAAACCGTAGGCTGGGTTATATGTCCAGTCATGCGATCGATCGCAAAACTAGCTGATTACGGATTTGCTTTCATTAATCAGAATTTCCTAAAGATTGAGTACGGTATCTCAAATACCGATAGTGGAGTCTACAAAGCATGGACACTGATGTTATCAATTGCGAATATTTTATTTGTACTCGCATTTATGTGGATCGTGTATGCGCAAATTACCGGCAAGAGCGCGGGTGGCTATAATATTAAACGAATGCTGCCAAGACTCATCATCGCGGCAATCCTTGTGAATGTGTCGTATTTTGCGTGTGTGATCGCAATTGAAGTTTCAAACGCAGTTGGTGGGTCAATCTTGGCTATTATGCAAGAAGTATCCGATCGTATTGGGCCGGCAGCGATGACACTTAGTAGTGCGGAGAATGGCTTTGACGACAGTCGTCTTTCGGACATTACTAGTGCAATTCTGACTAAGCAGGGTACTGTATGGATTTTGCTTGCACCTGTTGCTGCAGTTACCATTAGTATCGCTATTATATGTGCAGCTGGGCTCGTCCTACTTATTATGCGCAAAGTTGTTGTTGCAATGCTCGTGCTGGTATCTCCGCTGATGTTTGTGACATATCTTCTGCCAAACACCGAGCGATACTTCCAGCAATGGCTTCGCTTATTCTTCCAACTATTACTCCTTTATCCGGTTATCGCATTTCTACTTGGTACTGGACAAATTATTAGTGCAACGATAATAAATGTTGGATCTGAAAGTGACAGTAACTACCGAGTTCGGGATGATAATTATAATGCGCGTAATGGCGGCTCAGGAAGTGCGACAACCGACCTTGCGGCCGCAGGAGCAGCCGTACTCCCACTTCTTGGTACATGGTTCCTTCTCA
>JACQGD010000052.1:1386-2657 GCA_016199685.1 Candidatus Saccharimonadota bacterium | reverse complement strand
GTTCAGCCTTAGTCTCGCCGCCAACACGCTCACTCACTACAACATTATTATCGAGCCATAGCCCCGCCACTTCTGGAGCTGCAGTCAGGTAGCCACCACCATTGTCGCGTAAATCAAGAATCACCTTTTTGACGTTCTTGTTTTTGAATTCCTGAGCTGCCGCACGCGCCGCATCACCAGTCTGTTCATCGAATCGTGTAATCTTGAGCGTTCCGACATCACCCTCAACACTTGAATCAACGCTCGGACTCGTAATCTTTGCACGAGTGATCGTAAATTCTTTCATCTCATCATTTCGAAGTACAGTTATCTTGACCGTCGAATCGATTTCACCACGAATCTTTTGCACTACTTGATCAACCGTTTGCTCACCAATTGCCTCATCGTTTATCGCAAGAAGTTGATCACCAGACTGTAGCCCAGCTTTCTCCGCTGGCGTATCTTTAAGCGCACGGATGACCGTTGGTACTTTTTCACGCATACCAATCTCCGCACCAATACCGCCGCCAATGTCTCCACTAAGATCGTCCTTAAACTGTTTCGCTTCTTTTTCGGTGAAGTACTCCGTATGAATATCACCGGATGCAGCAACAAGCCCCTTACTCGCACCCTGAATCAGCGCTTTCTCATCGAGATCACCATCGAAATTAGATTTAAGCTGGCGGAATGTGTTCTCAACCGACGAAAGATCGATTGTACCGCTCGCTACCTTGAAGCCAAGCGCTGGCCCGACAGTTGCAACGATCTGATCATTACGCGTTCCACCCGCGTAGCCGATCATCAGCGCGATGCCAATAATCAATACGAAGGCGCTTGGCGTAAAACTCCATTTTTTTTGTGTTTGTTCCGGCGCATGAGCATGCTCCCGTTTTAGTGGCGGCTTATCAGTCACGAGTCGTGTCTCCCTATTTTGTTACTGCATACAATTATAGCGCATATGGCTACGTTTCTCTCAATGATACTGTCGTAAAAAAATAACACCCCACTCTTTACATGAGGTGTTATTTATATATGAGATCTTTAGAAGTAGATGTAAGTGTCGTACGTTGACGGCGAAACGTTATACATCTCGCTGTAATGACCCCAGCCTGACCCACCAGCATTCCAGTAATTGTATTGACTGATGTTGATCGTGCCGTCGCCATTTACCTTTTCGACCCAGACAATGTGACCGTAATCACCTGCTGAGATCACACCGGCTGAACCTTCGCGTGGTGTTGAGCCCGTCGCAATAGCTTTGTTTCCAGGTGTATTCCAGCCGCTTCGTGCGT
>JACQGD010000052.1:0-1373 GCA_016199685.1 Candidatus Saccharimonadota bacterium | reverse complement strand
GTTACCTGGCCATTGGTTCGCATTACCACGACCACCCCAATAAGGCATGTAGCCATTTTTCTGTTCAACTTTCCAAGCTACATAGCTAACACACTGCCGAGCGAACATACCCCATTTGTCGGGAATATAGCTGAAATAGTCAGCATTTGCATACGCTGCTGGGTATCCACCCTTGTTTGGGTCACCTGCAACGGCCGGCGTGTAGCTTCCACCGCCACTTGATGCAGCACGGCGCATCGCAGCCACAATTGCCGCCTGCTGTTGCTGTTGAATCTGTTCTTTCTGCGCCTGACGAGTGGCAGAGAGCCCTTGGTAAGCGATTTGATTTGAGCGGAATTGATTCACAAATTGCTGTTGTTCAGCTTCTTTTGAAGCAAGCACATTCTTTTGACCTTGTTGGTCTGCAAGGTTACGTTCGACATCAATTTTTTGTTGCTCAAGTTGTTTCTTTAGGCGCTTGATCTCTGAAATTGCCTTCGTAAGGTTATCGCGTACTGATGTTCGATATGATTGCTTATCGACATAGTCGCCGATACTCTGGCTACTTGCAAGCATCTCAAATGCTGATACTTTGTCGTCAACATAGATACTCGCGATTGTTGTACCGAGCGCATCTTGGTTCCTTACAATCTTTTGCTCATTATCGTTGATTTTCGCAACGAGTTGATCGTATTCTGCCTGCTTAAGATCAATTTGCTTCTGTAGGATTGCCTTCTCGCCAGAAAGACGAGTTACTTCCTTTTGATACGTATCTGCTTGTCGGCCTAAATCACTTGCTTGATTTTGATATTGATCGATTTCTTTTTGAATAGAACTGATACGCTCATCAAACTCATCAGCTTGGACGTCGCGGACCATTTGAATAGGCGTCGCGAGTGCAAGCAAAACAGCTACCGATATGAGTGTTATTTTTTTAGCGGTATGTTTTTGTTTGAAAACTGGTGTGGTGGACCGTAGTTTCATTTGGTTTCATTATAGCATAAGAATAATGATTTGTCTAGATAGAAATGAAAGTATTATTATTTGTCTTGGAACCTAAGGAGAACAACACCAGAATTTTTTACATCCATCGTACTGTACTCACCTGTTCCGTAGAAGTTGTATTGGCTTACATGCATCGTATCACCAGAGACAGACTCAACGATCATCGCATGGCCTACGGGTGCAAAGCTGCCAGAGACGGGCAAAATGACCGCGTCGCCTCGTTGTGGAGTGCTTACACGCGTTGCGCCGCTATTTGCCGGTGCGCTATAGATCCATTGGGCTGCATTACCTTGGCCGCCAAAGTGGTTCACTTTTTTCCCAAATCTTGCTTCGAGTGCCCAAGCAACATAATCAACACATTCTCGGTAGTAAAGGCCGTACTTCTGATT
>JACQGD010000022.1 GCA_016199685.1 Candidatus Saccharimonadota bacterium | reverse complement strand
ATCGATGCAATTGATGAGGCGACGATACGGGCTGGACGATTTGATATAAAAGCGCAAGTTGCATTGCCAGATGAGGCAGCAAGGCGTGAGATCTTTGCATCGAAACTTGCAGAGATAGACTCGCAGCTTTCAACAGATGACGATACTTTTACGCCGTTTGCTCAAGATATAAATATAACTGAGTTGGCTGCGCATATGCCTGAAAAATCGGGGGCAGATATAGTAGAGGTACTCAGACGCGCTACATTCGAGAAAGCAATGACGGAGATCGCATCGCATAGCACCCAGAATGTACCAATTTCACAAGCTGACCTGTTGAAAATTATTGCAGCAATGCGATTCGAACCATAGCCTACTTCCTGGCGCTTCATATGCAGTAGCAATGTATAGTATACTGGTACTAATGCGTTTCAAAAAACAAACAAGTAGGGGGTTATAGCAGATGTCCGGTGATGTATTTACACAACTTTCAGTCGTGATTGTTATTGCTGCAGCAATGGCATTTATCATGAGGCTCTTGAAGCAGCCGCTGCTCGTTGGCTATATTCTTACTGGAATTATCGTTGGTCCAAGCTTACTCCATCTTGTCGATGATAAGCATGCGTTTGAAACATTTAGCGAAATCGGTATCGCGCTCCTCCTCTTTATCATCGGTCTTGAGCTCAGTGTTTCGGTTATCAAGAGGCTAGGGAAGCCTGTATTCCTGACGGCGGCCGCTATACTTTCGACGATTGGTACGCTTGGATTTCTGGTTGGGACGGCATTTCATTTTACGTTTATTGAGTCAATTCTTGTCGGTCTCGCGCTGTTCTTTAGTAGTACGATTATTATCGCTAAAGTACTAAGTGACAAAAAAGAGATCTCTCGTCTTAACGGGCAAATGAAGGGTGTTGCTGTTATTGGTGTCCTGGCGTTTCTTTCGCTCAAGGTATTGCCGAGAGTTACGAAGTCGATTGCAAAGTCACAAGAGCTTCTTTTTCTTTGCGCACTTGCATGGGGATTCGGTGTCGCAACGGTCATTAATCACATTGGTTTTTCCATTGAGATCGGCGCGCTGTTTGCAGGTGTGGCATTAGCGCATTTACCGTATGCACATCAAATCGGCGCTCGACTCAAGCCTCTACGAGATTTCTTCGTCATCCTCTTCTTTATTAGTCTTGGTGAAAATCTGCAACTCAACAGTATATCTGCGGCTATACTTCCTGCAATCGGATTGTCGATGATTGTCATTGTCCTCAAGCCTCTAGTTGTCATGACCTCACTTGGTGTACTTGGGTATACACGGCGTACGAGCTTTAAGACGGGTATAAATCTTTCACAGATTAGCGAGTTCTCGATTATTTTGATTGTTCTTGCTGCAGGGACCGGCCTTGTTAGCCCCTATGTCGCTGCGATTATTACGCTTACTGCACTGATAACTATTATTGTTTCTACGTACTTGATGCAGTATGACAATAAGCTCTTTACGAAACTTGAATCAAAGCTCAATATGTTTGAGCGAGCTGGTGCAGTGGATAAAAAACATGAAGTTAAAGATTATCCATTAATTCTTTTTGGGTTCAAAAATGGTGGACACCAGTACCTCAAAACGTTCCGATCTCTTAAGAAAAAGTTTGTCGTCGTTGATTACGATCCTGAAGTTATCGAAGATCTACACCGAGCTAACATTAATTACCTTTACGGTGATGCGACCGACCCAGAGCTTCTCGCCGAAATACATATGGACTCTGCGAAGTTTGTCGTGAACACGATTGGAGATCATGACGTGAACGTTTCACTTACTAAGTACATACGTCGTCGCAATGACGAAGCTGTCATTGTATGCTATTCGGAGACATACAATCAGGCTGCTGAACTCTACAGGCTAGGTGTAAGTTATGTCATGCTGCCACACTTCATCGGCTCCGAACGACTTAACTCATTTATTTCAACGCATGGTATTAGTAAGCAAAGCTTCGAAAACTACCGTGAAAAGCACATGCTCAAAATTGGTCGTACTGCCCTAAAGCATCATAGTAAGTATTGATATATCGAGTATTTATAAAGCTGACATATCTATCGATCCTTAGGTCGTTCCCCGGCAGAAGAAGGTTGTTACTGAGTTTTACTTCTTTTGCGATATAGAGAAGGGTGCTGTTTGGTTGACGCAAGAAAGAATGTAGATGATTCAAAAATAAAACAACGACGACATATCTTTACTAACCGATAAAAACCCTGTATAATCAACATCATACGTCGTGGAGTCTATTTACGGCTGTGCGCGAATATATAAGTAATCAGGAGATATACTCACAATGGCAGATTTCGATCGAACCAAGCCTCACGTCAACGTTGGTACTATGGGCCACGTCGACCATGGTAAAACAACACTAACAGCTGCAATCACATCTGTTCTTGCTAAGCGTCTTCCAAGCGACGTCAACAAGAAGGTTGATTACGCTCAAATTGACAACGCTCCTGAAGAGCGTGCACGTGGTATCACGATTGCATCTTCACACCAAGAATACGAGTCAGAAGCTCGTCACTACGCACACGTCGACATGCCAGGTCACGCCGACTACGTTAAGAACATGATCACTGGTGCTGCACAGATCGACGGAGCAATCCTCGTTGTTGCTGCAAACGATGGTCCACTTCCACAAACTCGCGAGCACGTTCTTCTTGCTAAGCAGGTTGGTGTGCCAAAGATTGTCGTCTTCCTCAACAAAATGGATCTTGCTGATCCTGAGCTCGTTGAGCTCGTTGAAATGGACATCCAAGAACTTCTTGCGAAGAACGGATTTGACGATTCAGCTCCAATCATCAAGGGTTCTGCTACAAAGGCACTCGAAGGTGATGAAGCATCAGAAGACGCTATCATGGAACTCGTTAAAGCTCTTGACGAATACGTCCCAGAGCCAACACGTGACCTAGACAAAGACTTCCTCATGCCAATCGAAGATGTCTTCTCAATCAAAGGTCGTGGTACAGTTGCTACCGGCCGTATTGAGCAGGGTATCATCAAGATCAATGACCCAGTTGAGATCGTTGGTGTGAAAGCTTCACAGAACTCAGTTGTTACTGGTATCGAAGCATTCAAGAAGAATCTTGACCAAGGTCAAGCAGGTGACAACGCTGGTCTTCTTCTTCGTGGTATTGAGCGCGAACAAATCGAACGCGGTCAAGTTGTTGCGAAGCCTGGCTCAATCACTCCACATACAGAGTTTGACGCAGAGGTTTACATTCTTAAAAAAGAAGAAGGTGGTCGTCACACACCATTTAGCAAGGGCTACAAGCCACAGTTCTACTTCCGTACAACTGACGTAACAGGTGAAGTTGAGCTTCCAGCTGACAAAGAAATGGTCATGCCTGGTGATACGCTTACTTTCAAGGTGAAACTCCTTCAGCCAATCGCAATGGAACAAGGTCTAAACTTCGCTATTCGTGAAGGTGGCCGTACTGTTGGTGCTGGTGTTGTTACTAAGATTACTAAGTAATTTATAACACACGATGAAATACCCCCGGCAATCGGGGGTATTTTTTATTGCATCTGTAGGCTGACTGGCGAACGGTTCGGTCATTTGAGATGAGAATATGTTCACTATAAAAGCAAATACCCCGCTACGCCGAGCGGTGCGCGGGGCCCCTGCTTCTGTCGAGCGGGGTTGATTACACCTACAAGGCTACATTCCACAATGGGGCATCGGGAATACTGTCATCGCCGCTTCATTAAGCGAAGTGTACGACTGTCCGTCTGTTTGGTACTGCTGCTTTGTCGGCTTGAGGCTCCTGCGATTACATAACGATCACTTTTGCTATTGAAGCAGAGCTTAAGGCCATGAAACCCAGTACGGAACCACTGCTCATGAACAAGCTCTATGATACGAGCTACCTCAGTTGATGATACAATCTCGTCACTTGCCGGCTCGTAGCCATTGCCTCCACGTTCGCCAGTTGTGGCGATTCGTGACGCGATGTCGTGCAATCGAAGGTCATCGGACATTGAGTATTCCTCTCGTCGCTCTCACTGTTTTTCTCCAGGCGGAGGTAGATAGACTATAGCAAAAAACAACATACGAATCAAACTCTGCAAAAAAGCAAATACCCGCCCAGCGCTCGGAAGCACTGAAGGGCACTTGCTACGAGATGGACGGGTTAGGTGGCATGAGGGTGAACAAGTTTGCCGAGTCCTGACTTGACTCTGGCGAGGAATGACTTCGCGACTCGAAACTGCAATCGAGGCTGTCGTTGAGTTCCATCGATATGAGTGAGTCTCCATCGACGATTCCACTGATCGATGAATCCACGCGTGAGTAGATCCGATGTCGGCTCATGTGAAAGAATATCTTCCGGTGACACCTCTCCGTAGGGAGAATCGAGGAGTAGTTCTTCTTGACCTTCTTCTACGACGGCTCGTGCTCCGTGGAGAAAGTTAAGAGTAACATTCGGTCTGAATGCTCGTTCTAGATAGGACTTTTTGCTCATACAGCACCACCTTAAGGGTCGTTGCGTCGAGTACGCAAGCGTATTTATATTATACTATGAATACGCTAAATAAGCAATTTTATCACCATTCCTTGGTTGACTGAGGAGAGACATAACTATTCATGGTTATTGCCATAACAGAGATAATAGGATATACTTACTTTGAATATAAATTATACCGAGAACTTGTCTGTGCGTGAACCACTGGTCACAAAACCATTCAAGGTTACGGTAGATCATAAATAAGGAGTTTTTCTCATGGCAGATAAACCAGAAGGCTTGCGAATTCGCATCCGCCTAAAAGCGTATGACCACAAAGTCATTGACCAATCAGCAAAGCAAATCATCGATACGGCTATCCGTACTGGTGCAAGTATTGCAGGTCCCGTACCGCTTCCAACACGTCGAAGTAGCTTTACAGTAGTAAAGAGCCCTCACGTGTATAAATCAGGTGGTGAATCATTTGAAATGCGCGTACACAAGCGTCTTATCGACATCACAAACGCGACGCCTAAGACAATCGACAGTCTGCAGAACCTCAGCCTTCCAGCTGGAGTTGACGCAGAAATTCGTATGTAATTGGTTTGGCCTTTATATAAGCCTCCTGAAAAGGGGGGCTTATATTAATATGGGTAACGATTTATACTAATAAGAATATAACGTGATAAATGGGATGGCTATGACTGAGATATTGATTATGATTGGAATAGTAATAAGTATCTTACTACCAGCTTGGCTCGTATTGAGGCTCGGCAAGGTAAAGGGTTTACGAAGTTATCGCGGCCTTTTGACATACCTTTTACTTGTAGTATCGTGGGGTATTGGCTGGATTGCCGGTATGGTATTTGTCCCGTTGTGGATTGTCGGATGTTTAGTCGTACAAGTTCTTACATTTAGGCTTGTCACGAAGCTTCCTCTATCTAGAGCAGTTATTTTGAGCGTAGTATATACAGCCACTAGCTCGCTATTAATTTATGGCATTGCAGCAGTTTTGTTGGCGCCAAATTTGGAACTATTATCGGCCTCGCTGGAATTTCCCTCCTCGAAAAGAGTCAGACTGATAGGAAAATATGGTACGCAGTTTTGATTATTGTGACGATCGTCAGCTACTTCTTACCTGCCGGGATAGTACTCTAATGAGATTGTCGGTTGAGCGTGCAAAGCATCATTCAACCAAAGTTCATAGCCGCAAAAAATGGCTCGTGGTAGCAGGGGTATTTTTAGTGGTTATTGTTGCCATACTGGCGTGCTACTTTGTTGTACGAAAGCCTGTCGATAGCGCTAAACCAGAGCCAGCAAAGCCGACAGCACGCTCATCCGCCGTACAGTCGAAGCCTTCGTTTACGATGGCAGCGATGGGTGATATGCTGGCGCACACAGCTGTTCTTAATAATGCGAAGACTGAAAGTGGCTACAGTTTCACTCCGTTTTTTAGCAAAGTTCGAAGTATATATGCATCTGCAGATACCGTTTTTTGCAATCAAGAAGGTCTCAGTGCGGGCGCAGAGTACATCATTAGTGGCTATCCGTCGTTTAATGCGCCGGCTCAGTTCTCTAAAGATCTCAAAGACGGGGCTGGATGCAATGTTATAAATCTCGCGAATAACCATATGGGAGATAAGGGCGTCTCGGCGACAAATGCGACGATTACTGCGTGGCAATCACTCCAGCCGCTTGCATTGGCTGGGGCAAACAAGTCAGCTGACGAGCAAAAGAAGGTGCAGTATTTTACAAAAAATGGTATCAAAACTGCCTTTTTGAGCTTTGCGGACTTTAATAATAATCAATCAACGCCATCGTACTCGGTAAATATTTACCACGACACGGCGCTTTTTGAATCACTCCTACGCGAAGCTCGTCAAAATGCCGATGCAGTGATTGTCTCGATGCATTGGGGGACTGAAGACTCAGGCGTGATAAATAACGACCAGCGAGAGACTGTAGCCCGCCTAGCTGCCTTAGGAGCGGATGTGGTGATAGGAACTGGTCCGCATGTTCTGCAGCCCGCTGAGCTTGTAAAAAGGACGGATGGCGGCACAATGCTTGTCTGGTATTCGCTTGGTAACTTCCTCTCGGCGCAGCTTCGCATAGACGAGCTTATTGGAGGCGTTGCTCAGTTTAAGTTCACGAAAGAAAATGAGGGTAAGGTTTCGGTCTCAGAGCCTACATTTACGCCAACCTACATGCACTACACTTGGATTAAGAAGCAAGAAGACGCTGATGATTT
>JACQGD010000021.1 GCA_016199685.1 Candidatus Saccharimonadota bacterium | reverse complement strand
ACGCTTCACTCTTCGGATCGTTCTTCGACACAGTCGTCGGAGCGGTCGAGATAGTGACAGGCACAGACGCCCCTCGCTGACCCTCACCGCAGGGCGGAACTCGACTTATGTCGAACTTCCGCCCTGCGGGGCTACACTTCATCACCATCTGTCTCACTTTTATTTTATGAATAGACAACTTCCGCTCGGGAAGTTTTTTTGTTTTAATCAATCGTTTCGTCCTTATAGATTCATATAAATCGGACTCATCAGAACAATCTTTAATTGTTGACGATGAAAGCACGTGGCGAGTACGGCGCCATACGGTACCGTACTCGCCCGAGATGATGTGATCAGTAATCGAAAAGTTCGTAGATCCTATTGTCGAAGTATCGAGAATAAGGCTTCACTTCGAGCTCGCGATACATTTTCACGTAATTACGCTCGAGTATTTCCTCATCTGCACTCAACTGCCGCAAATAGACGCAGCGCCGCCGTGCAACCCAGCCTACTTCACGCTCGAATCGTACATAGTACGATCCACGGATCTTCAACGGTGGCATACTTTCCACTAACTGAACGTTTTCATCGGCGTTTTGCTTTAACAGGAACTCCTTCACTGTTCCGTCTGCGCCGACGATAGCACTGCTCAAATACCATTTCGATGTGTATACCAGCCCGTCTCCTTCCAGAGTCGTCAGTTCGATACCATTTTTCAAAAATTCAGCAAGCTCCTTGGAGTACTCAATACTCGATGGAACTTTACCTGATATCAAGCCATGCTCGAAGGTTCGAAATAGTCCAGATTTGTCAGTCTCCGGCTTGCATACGAATGAGCGTCTCGGCCGATCTGTCATACTATCTCCTGTGCTCGTAATGTGCGAGTGAAGTATATCACTACATATCTATATTATGTCATACTTTGCTGCAATATACAAATACACCGCCATTATTGACGGTGTATTTACAAGTGGAATATCGATTACTTGCTTGCGCGTTTTTCGATGATTTCCTGAGCAACATTTGGTGGTACTTCCTCGTACTGAGCAAGTTCCATTGTTGAAGCTGCGCGACCTTGACTCATTGAGCGAATGTCGTTTGTATAGCCAAACATGCTTGCGAGTGGTACAAATGCCTTGACGACTTTAGCCCCACCAGGAATGTCTTCCATAGCATCGATACGGCCACGGCGTGAGTTAAGGTCTCCGATAACATCACCCATGAACTCTTCTGGAGTTGAGACTTCTACCTTCATGACAGGTTCGAGAAGCACTGGGCGTGCCTTTGGAATACCTTCACGAACAGAGAGAACACCAGCAAGGTTGAAGGCAAGTTCAGAGGAGTCGACGTCGTGATAACTACCATCATAGAGTGTCGCTTTGACACCGATCATTGGGTAGCCTGCAATCACACCGCCTTCGAGTGTATCTTTGATACCCTTCTGAACTGGAGTGCGGTATTCTTGAGGAACAACACCACCCTTGATAGCATCAACAAATTCGAAGCCTTCACCACTCTCTGTCGGTTCGAAGCGGATCCATACGTCACCGTACTGTCCACGACCACCCGATTGCTTGGCGTGTTTACCTTGTGCCTCGGCCATGCCACGAATTGTTTCGCGGAAGGCAACTTGAGGTTCACCGATGTTCGCTTCGACGTTAAACTCGCGTTTCATACGATCGATAAGAATATCGAGGTGAAGCTCACCCATTCCTGACATGATCGTCTGACCAGTTTCTTCATCTGTATGAACACGGAAGGTAGGGTCTTCTTCAGCAAGACGCTGCAACGCAATACCCATCTTCTCTTGGTCCGCTTTCGTCTTTGGCTCAACAGCAATCGACACAGGTGGATCTGGGAAAGTGATTGATTCAAGTGTGATTGGATGCGCAACGTCACTGATTGTGTGACCAGTAAACGTATCCTTAAGTCCAACAACAGCAGCGATGTCACCAGCACTAATTGAATCAATTTCTTCGCGTTTGTCAGCATGCATACGAACAATACGTCCAACGCGCTCTTTCTTGCCAGTTGCAGTATTGAGTACGTATGAACCAGCAGTCAGTTTACCACTGTAGACACGGACGAAAATAAGCTTACCGACGAATGGATCGGTTGCGATCTTAAATGCAAGTCCAGCCATAGGCTCAGACTCATCTGGCTTACGCTCGATTTCATCACCAGTCTTAGGGTTTGTGCCCCAGATAGCATCCACATCGAGTGGAGATGGAAGGTAATCAGCAACAAGGTCAAGCACCTTCTCAACCATTACACCACGGCCATCACCACCAGTAACGAGGTAGAAGTCACCTGCGAGAACACGCTTACGAAGTGCTACCTTTAGCTCATCGATAGAGATTGACTCTTCACCCTTGTCGAGGAAGCGCTCAAATAGCTCATCATCAGCTTCAACCGCAGCTTCAACAAGAAGACTACGAGCGTTTGTTGCTTTTTCGAGCATATCTGCAGGAATTTCTCCTGCGACCATTTCTTTGTCAGTATAGTCACCGTAGGTATAGGCTTTCATTTCAACGAGGTCAACAACACCATTGATTTCTTTTTCGAATCCAATTGGCAAGTGAACTGGAAGTGCATGCTTAGAAAGACGGTT
>JACQGD010000049.1 GCA_016199685.1 Candidatus Saccharimonadota bacterium | reverse complement strand
TGACCTTGGAGTCGACTGCCGAGCTGTCGTAGCGTCATCAATTCTTCTTTAGGAAAGAATCCAGCCTCGGCCATGGCCGCGTATTGCACAGGTACAGTATGTCCATTACTAAGAAAGAAAACATCACGATCTGCCCAGTCAGGATCATCTGCTCGGTAGTTCATAATATGAAAATAGAGTGCTGAGAATATATCAGCAAGCCCTAATGGTCCCGCACTATGTCCACTTCCCGCATGCTCTAGCATCCGAATAATATCTTCACGGATGACGACAGCTTTTTCTTCAAGCTGCTTCAGCGTTAATTGCCCACCACTCATAATTTAGATAACTCCTTGTTTATTGATTTCACTGACAAGCGCGTTATATGCTGCCATCGGATCGGCATTCTTCTGAATCGCGCCACCAACATTAAGCACATCGACACCACCTTGAGATAAGCTAAATGCATTATCAATCGTGATACCACCATCCCAGCCAATTTCAATGCCCGCGTTTATTGCCTTGATGAGCCGAATCTTTTCGAGTTGTATAAGACTCGCAACTCCGCCGTACTTACCAAGATCACCACTGAATATCATGGCATGATCAGCGGCCTCGAGCGCACCGGCAATGTTCGAAGGAACTGTGGCGCGCATCAGAGCAACACCAGCCCGTATACCAGCTGCACGAATTTGTTGGATCAATGCGACAAGATCTTCATTTATTTCTGCGTGGATTGTTATCATATGAGGCTTTAGCGCTATGAGCTGCGGCAAGTACAGAGAAGGTTGTGCAACCATTACGTGAACATCCACCTCCCACTCTTGAGGCCACCATATTTGGTCTGGGCCAAGTAATGTAACAGGTGCGAATGTACTGTCGCTGATATCGACATGAAAACGCGTTGCGAATGTATGGATACGTTCTAGTGAAGATTTGTAATCTTCAGGAGTCGAGACGGTGACACAAGGGACTATGACTGCCATTATCTTATCTCGTCAATCTGTGCGTTACGGCGTCGATACCGCGTCGCATTAGCGAAAGGAGTGTGAATCCACGTATCAACAATATCTTTCCATATCTGGTCGTCTTCTTGATCAAGAACACGTGATGGAAGGCAAAGGATATTACTGTCATTATCATTGCGAGTCATCCGAGCCTCTTCGGCGTCCCAAATAACGCTTGCACGAATCCCACTAAAGCGATTAGCTGCGATTGCCATACCCTGACCACCACCACAAAGGAGAATTGCTCGCGGATCTTTACTCGTATCGCCAATAATCTTGATCGCTGCTTCCTGCGCAAACTCAGGAAAGTCATCGTCCGGATCGAGTTCTTTATTACTCACGTCTTCGACTTCATAGCCACGCTTCGCCAAGTAAGCAAAGACTTTTTCTTTCAGATGAAAGCCATTATGATCAGAACCAAGATAAATCTTCATGTTTTTTAGTATAAGCGGTTTCTTGCAAAAATAAAAGGGATGATACCCCATAAAAAATGAAATACCCCCTGAGCCAAAACTCAGGGGGTATCCATTCAAACAGAGAACTTTCTACGCTCTAGAGCGCTGCGAACGACGCTAAGCCGAGTCGCGTGCCGTTTGGCGTGTGCTTCCATATTGTCTTCGGCCCGAAGCCGAACACGCCTGGAAGCGGGTTGTAGGGGTTGGTAGCTCCATCCATATTCGGAATTGAGCCATACTTCCCCTTGATCAAACCTTTCGGGTCACCGTCTTTGAACCGACTCGTGATCTTCGAGTAAAGGTCAAACGAGTCGAGGAGCTGAACCTTTGTGAGATCTGGCTTCCTGCCTGCATAAAACTGGATATGTGTCTGCCCCACATTTGGATTCGTTCCGTAGAGCCCTCCTGCACCGGCACCCTGAGGGTCCCAATGCGGGAGTGCTTTTCTGTCACGAGGCGTTACGGTATTGTTAGACACATTGTATGCATCCAAATACCCGTGGTTAATACCTACATCTCCCACCGATGCAAGCCTATCACCCATCTTGACGCGCTTGCCTTGCTTCCGGAAATCTTCTTGACTAATGATGATACCTCGAGGGAACCATCCGCCAACAGTTTCACCCATTGCGGTCAGCACGGTTGGATCCGGCTCTGGTGCTATGAATGGAAGTGACTGGTCGATCGAATCGACGTGGAAGAATTGCGCGGCGATGAATCCTACATTTGAGCAGTCCACCGTATCCCAGATAGCCTTCGCGACCCGTAAAGGGGTCTTTCCACATCCTTCCCGCTTGAACCGGGTTGGCTGGATCGAACCGAGTTTCGAAGTTCGTGATGCCAAACTGAGCACTTCGTATGGCATACCCATCAAAGGGTGCCAACACATCGCTTCCGAGGGCCGGTCCTTCAAAGTCCACCGCCGCATGGTCACCAGGTTCTGTCTCTCCGATAACCCATGCCTCATCGGTTGATAGTGTCCAGCCATTCGTGATCTTGAGACCCAGCGAATCCCTTCGCCTGAATGGAAAACTCGCGAATGGACCCGTGAATGGCTTTCCCACAACGACATCCTGTGCGAATGCATTGCCCGGCAGCGAGCTCAAAGCTACTGCACCCACACCAACCGCCGCAGTTTTGAAAAAGTTCCTCCGTGACATATCGGGCATGTACATCTGTAAAGCCTTCCTTGTTGTTTGAACGGACATATTTTATAATATCAAAAAACGCGCAACTTGTCAGCAGCGCGTCATTTGATTATCAGCAAATTTCTTACTTAATTGATTTGCCAATATCCGCAACGAGTTCGACAAGGCGGTTACTGTAGCCCCATTCGTTGTCGTACCATACACAGATTTTGATCAAATTACCGCCAACGACCTTCGTAAGAAGCAAGTCGACAGTACCCGAGTGACTATTGCCAATATAATCACGGCTCACAAGTGGCTCTTCGCTGACTGCAAGAATTCCCTGGTAGAATGGCTCAGCCGCAGCTTTTTTAAACACAGCGTTAATCTCTTCAACCGTGACATCCCGTGAAAGAAGTGCCGTCACATCGCTGATCGAAACAACAGGAGTTGGGACGCGAATTGAAAGGCCGTCAAATTTACCTTCGAGCTGTGGCAACGTCTTCGTTACAGCAATTGCTGCGCCTGTCGTTGTAGGAACGATATTCTCAGCACCATTACGTCCTTCGCGAAGATCTTTCTTTGGTGCATCTTGAATGGCTTGGCTCGCAGTATAACTATGAACCGTTGTCAAGAGTGATTTCTCGACACCAAACTCGCCATCGAGGATCGCCATGACAGCTCCAAGACTGTTTGTCGTGCAGCTTGCGTTACTCACAACATGACTTGCGCCTTCAATCTTGTCTTCGTTTGCACCAAGGACAATCGTGTCAACGCCATCACTCTTTGATGGTCCACTGATAACCACACGCTTTGCACCGGCGGTGATGTGCTTTTCAGCATCTTCTTTGGCAGTAAAGAATCCAGTTGATTCAATGACAACGTCAACCTCAAGGCTTGCCCATGGGAGTGCCACTGGATCACGCTCTGCGAGCACCTTAATTGATTTGCCATCGACAATGATGTTTTGATCATCGTAGGTGACATCATGCTGGTATGTTCCGTAATTACTGTCATTTTTTAGTAGGTACGCAAGCGTTTTCGTATCCGTCAGATCGTTAATAGCGACGATTTCAACATCACCGCGCTCGAACGCGATCTTAAATGCATTGCGACCGATTCGTCCAAAGCCGTTGATGCCCAGTTTTGTTTGGCTCATAGTAGTATAAATACCCCTTCTTCATTAAGCATTAGTGCTATTGTCTCTTACTATACATTGTCAAGGTTTATCCATGCAAATTTAAATGTCACCCAGCGGTTACTGTCGCATATACCCCTCTGAGACAATCTGTCGTATACTGGTACTACTATGAAAAAGCGCGACGTCCTCGAGTTTGCCACGAATTTCTACGACGAGAACCAGCTTCTCGAACTCGAGCACGCTATCGACTACGCCCGCGAGAAGCACAAAGGCCAAAAACGTAAAAGTGGCGAGCCATACATTATTCATCCGCTCCATGTCGCCTACACCTTGATCGACTGGGAAATGGACATCGACACTGTTTTAGCTGGTGTACTTCACGACACTGTCGAAGATACGACAGCATCGTTAGAAGATATCGAAAACTTGTTTGGTCGTGACGTGGCGTTCCTCGTCGATGGCGTCACGAAAGTCTCGCAGGCTCGTGCCGGCATGCGCGACCTCTCGAGCTACCTTCCTCAGACAAAAGATAACCTGTCAAAACTACTCATCGCCGTTGGACAAGATGTCCGAGTAATTATGATCAAACTTGCAGATCGACTCCATAATCTCTCAACACTTCAGCACATGCCTAAAGATAAACAAATAAAAATAGCTCGCGAAAGCCTCGAAGTATTCGCCCCGATGGCTGATCGACTTGGTATGGGTCGTGTTCGAATGCAGATCGAAGAACTTGGCTTTAGTTACCTTGACCCAACTGAATACAAGTCATTGCAGAATCTTATGAAAAAGCGACTTGGTAAAAGCACTCGTAAGCTCGGAAGTGTTCGCAGTGAAGTTGAGATGGAACTCAAAAAACAAGGCATTACATTCGAAATCAATGGTCGCGTCAAAAGCATCTACAGCCTCTACAAAAAACTCAAAAAAGTTGATGGCAATATTGATGATGTATATGACCTCATGGCACTGCGTGTCATCGTTGAGCAAAAAGAAGACTGCTATCGGATCTTGGGGATTCTTCATGGCATGTACCAACCTATGATCGCTCGTATCAAAGATTACATTGCAGTCCCAAAGCCAAATGGCTATCAAAGCCTTCACACAACAGTCATTACTCCTAATAAGCAGATCGTCGAATTTCAGATTCGTACACAGGAAATGCACGATTATGCCGAGCGTGGACTTGCGGCGAGCTTCCATTATCATGAACAGAAGTCGAGCAAAGACTACAAGAAATCTCGAAAAGCAGCTTCACTCCCAGCGGAGCTTCAATGGATCACGCAAATGCAGGAAGTTGCGTCGAAGTTACGAGAAGGTGATGAAATCAGCCAAGAACAGCTCAATATTGATCTATTTGGTAATCGTATCTTTGTTTATTCACCAAAGGGCGACATCTATAATCTCCCAGAAGGGGCATTGCCGCTTGACTTCGCCTATCTTGTACATACAGATATCGGCAAACATGCGTATAGTTTTCGCGTTAATGGCAACATCCATGCGTTCGATAAATCACTCCAAAATGGCGATGTTGTTGAGGTTGTTACTCGAAAATCTTCCTCGCCAAAGCAAGCATGGCAAGAGCTCGTCACTACGACTCATGCCCGTGACAAGTTACGGATGCAGCTTCGCAAACTGGGACTTATTCACAGTATTAGCGGTGCTGCAGCGATCATCCGCGACAAAGCCGCACGCCGTTCGCGATCATAAGCTCTATTGTAAATTTCCTTCGTCTATGCTATAGTAGATGAATGAAGGTATTGTCATCCCGACATGCCATACTCGTGGGAGAATAATGACTCTGAAGACAGATGAAATCGTCGCTGACGAATGGATCGTCCGAAATGTAAAAGGAAATATCCTGAACGTCTATCTCCGAATCGGAGAACAGTCCTTTAAGGAAGTGCACGCAGCAGCACACCCATCTACTAGTGCGACTGCCCGAATCGTCGAGATTACATCCGACGGAGATCTCGTTGATAAGTATTTTGGAGAGAGGAATCTTTTCAAGCTACGAGAAAAGATCTGCGATGGGCCGAAATTTATCGGCTATGCAATATTCGTCACACCCAGTTTTACTGCTATCCCCTAGCAACATGGGTACCACGTCATCACCACGAAAGAACCCGACTCCCTTGCAAACGACACGTTCGCTTGGGAATCGGGTTATTTCTATTATCAAAGCTCGTTACTTTTGATTCCAGCGTTCGATAGATTCGTGAATCACCGTTTTCGCTGCTTCAACATCACCCCAGCTTTTAACAGTAGTTGTTCCTGGCTTCTTAAGGTCTTTGTAATGATTAAAGTGGTATTCAATCTGTTTGATAAGTTGTTCAGGGAGGTCAGCAAGTGAATTAATCGCATTGCCAGTGTTGCGATCATCAGCAGGGACTACAACAACCTTATCGTCAATCTCACCATCGTCTTCAAACTTCATAACACCAATAATGCGTGCTTCAAGGAAAATGCCTGTTGCAAGTGGTGTATCTGTGATAATAAGCGCATCCAACTCATCACCATCTTCGTCGAGTGTTTGTGGAATAAACCCATAATTTGTTGGCTTTGCAAAAATTTCAGGATCGACACGGTCAAGCTGCATCACCGCAAGATCACGGTTCCATTCAATCTTATGACTGCTGCCTTGTGGAATTTCTACAACTACATTTATGATGCCGCCATCGACATCACCCGCATTCAGAATTTGGTTAAAATCTGCCATTATTATTATCTCCTTTTGTTTACTATCCCCATTATACGATATCTGTTAAGCTGGTGGTAGTTATGTTAATTATCGGTCATCGCGGTGCGGCTGGACTTGCGCCAGAAAATACTATGGAATCATTACGAGCAGGTGTCGCTGCTGGTGTCGATATACTCGAATTTGACATCCGTTTAACGAAAGACAATATTCCTGTCGTCATCCACAATGCAACCACTACTAAAACACACAATACTCGCATTGTCGTCGCAAAACACACGCTCTCCGAACTAGAAGCGATGGAGCTTTTTCCAACTATCCCAACACTCGAAGATGTATTAGATGAGTTTTTTGGAAGTATACTCCTTAACATTGAGCTGAAGGTAAAAGGCAGTGCCACTATAGTTATGGATTTACTGAAGCGCCGGTATATCAAACGAAAGAAGGATTGGCACAACATTCTCCTCTCTTCATTTCGCGCAAAAGAACTCCTAAGGGCGCGTGCTATGAGTGCGCATGTCCCCCTAGCAATGCTTCATGATCAAAATCCGTTTCTCTTTATTGCATACGAGCGACGGCTGCACTTGTCTGCAGTCGGCTTCCACCGATTGTATGTCAATCGGCTTGCTGTCGAGATCGCCCATCGCATAGGCCTCTTTTGCTATGCGTATACGGTCGATCGTCCTTACGGCGCTTTCATTCTTAGTAGCCAGACGAACATCGATGGCATTGTTACAAATAAGCCAGACATTATTTTGAGCGAATTAAAAAAGAGCGCTTAAATCGGCGCTCTTTTTTAATTGCATGCACATGCCTACAAGACAGCTTCAAGTGCAGGTGCCGCTTCAGTATGAGGCATACTGTCAAGATATTCACGGATTGCGAGTGCTGCAGTTGCACCTTCTCCAACCGCGCTTGCAATCTGCATCGTTGCGCCGCTACGTACATCGCCGCTAGCAAATATACCCTTCACTGAGGTTTCAAGATGAATGTCAGTTTTGATAAGACCTTGCTCATCAAGTTCAACGCCGCTCCCACCAAGGAATTCAGTATTTGGCTTGAGTCCAACAAATATAAAGACACCATCAGCATTGAATTCAGTCGCTTCACCATCTTTTGTCGCCGTCACCTTCTCAAATGTACCATCGGTGACAATTATCTCATTTGGCGTTGTTGCGAGATGAACCGTAATCTTTCCATCATCGACAAATTTTTGAAGTTCTTGCTGAAGTACGTCACTTGCTTTGATCGTACTACGTACGAGTAAATCAATGTGTGTTGTAAATCGAGTCAAGAATATTGCTTCCTGTACGGCAGAATTCCCTCCTCCAACAACGACAAGCTTTTTCTCTCTGTAAAAAGCGCCGTCACATGTCGCACAGTAGTGCACGCCACGACCGTAATATTCGGCCTCGCCAGGTATACCTAGTTTATTGTAGTCACTTCCTGTCGCAATAAGCACGCTGCGAGCCTTTACGTCTTGTCCATCAATAACAAGCGTCTTTATATCTCCATCGCTACGAATCGATTCAACCTGACCAAACTCAATTTGAGCACCAAAGCGTTCCGCCTGCTTCTCTAAATGACCGGCTAATGTCAGGCCTTCAATTCCATCTGGAAATCCAGGATAGTTATCTACCTTGTCAGTTATTGCAGCGAGACCACCAATGACACCTTTTTCATAAAGTACTGTTTCGATGTCTTCACGAGTAGTATACACTGCCGCAGCAAGCGCACTCGGTCCAGCTCCAACCATTACTGTGTCATAAATTTTTTCGCTCATATTTTATTCCTTATTACTATACTAAGTATAGTATACTACTTCACTTCCTTAACTTCAACGATGAACATCAATGGACCAACAGGCGATCCGTTGCCCGTATCAGTTGATCCGTATGCTTTATCAGCAGGAATCGTTAGTTTCACGACTGAGCCAGCCTTTTTACCAACAAGACCTTCGGACCAGCCCTTAATAACGCCGTTTAGTTTGAGATCTCCATTTGGTGTCGTCACACCCTTTACGCGTGAACTATCGAAGATTTTTCCGTCTGCAGTCCAACCAAAGTAGTTAATCACCATGCCAGAATCTTCTTTTAATGCGGCACCCGTGCCTTCAGTAAGAACTTCTGATTTCAGTTCAGTGACACTCGCAGCGTCAAATACTTCAGTCGCATATCCTTCAAGTGGCTCAAGAGTCGCTTGACGTTCAGCCTGAGCCTCTTTTTGCTTTTCGAGATACTCAGCATAGAGCTTTTGTTGTTGTGCTGTATCTTTTGTTTGATTACTATTTGCCAATATAACGACAAAAAAGGATCCGATCGTTCCAACGACCATAACAACAGCAATTACCCAAATTCCGATTCTCTGACTCCGTGATGTAGACATGTTTTTTCCTATTCTTCAGTATTCAAAAGTTACTTGCTATTATAGCAAATCTTTATATGTTCGGCTACCGCTCTTATTTCTCAGCGGGTGGCGCTGATGGAGTAAAGTAATCGTTTTGGACAATTTCTTGAGTTTGCCAAATATTAAGCGCATATCCAAGTGGTAAAATGTCTCGGTACCCCATAACATCAGCTGCACGTCGCAGTAATGACGCAGGCCAACCCTTTATACGTAACTTGCGCCATTCAAATACAGCCCAGTTCTCACCGACAGGCACCACCACCGGTGGCATAACGGCCTTGTATTTCTTTAGAGGCTTTCGTAAGCGTTGCTGCTCAAGGTTATGTGCGATAAAGTGAGCATCATGCAGCGCAACTTGTGCAAGGCCACTATACTGAGTAAAAGCGTTGTCACCAATGACATAGAGGTCTTTACCTGCCTGCATATACTCATTGACGACGACCTTCCCATTCTTGGAAAGTTCAAAATGTTCGGCGTTATTTTTAAAGAAAGGATTATTTGCAACGCCAGAGGTCCAAATAACAGTTTGACTCTTGATAGGCCTGCCGCTAACCATGAGCGTATCGGCATTAGCTGACTGAACAACCTTACCTGTCTCAACTTTGACGCCTATTTTTTTGAGACGCTTCTCAACATTTCTACTTGTCTTCTCATGCATACGTACAAGCACGCGCGGTGATGCCTCGACAAGCGTGATATGGATCTTATGTGCAGGAAGCTTGTAATAAACGCGGAGACGTTCGAGATATGTACCGAGTGTCGCAGCCAATTCTACTCCTGTTGGACCGCCACCGACGATAACGTAATTCTTATCAATAATATGACGCTCACCCATCTGTTCATAAAGATGATGCTTTAATCGATTGATTTCTTCTGCAGACTTGATACCATGCGCATACGTATCGAGGCCTTCGATACCAAAGTATGTCGTGACTGCACCGAGTGCCAAAACGCAGTGGTCATAGTCATATGTATTGCCAGAAGCCGCTTTGAGCTGCTTACTACTTGGATCAATGGAGAGAACTGTATCGATAATGACCGTCACATTCTTTGCATTGCCAAAAATTTCCCCAAGCGCAACCCAGGCCTGTCGCTTACTATGGCCTGTCGCAGTGCCATATAGTGCTGGATAGTACTGAAAATCAGGCTTATCACTAATCAGTGTTATTTCTGTATACTTATTCTTCGCAAGTTCAAGTGCAGTTTTCACTCCACCAAAACCACCTCCAACAATAGTTACCTTCATCACATCTCTTTCTTTTTTTATATTGCTTACGTTTGGTTATATAATAACGTTTAATTCACGTCGACGCAACAATATCTATATTTTGTATGTCGTAAGAAATATAAGTACGACACTGAAATAGAGCACCTCGACAAGCCAGCCTCTATAAGTCTCAGACCACTGAATCTTTTTATGAAATGCGAAGAACTCTCGAAAAAATGGTTTTGAACCAAGCTTACTCTTGTAATAAAACGGCCACAGAAAATCAGGTGAATATGCTGCTACCGCGCAAAACCCAATAAGCAACCATAAACTAGGAAACGCAATCATACAAATCAAGGTCAGAACCGTCGCACCTATCGCCTCTATGACGAGATACGGAGCCATATATTTGCGTACGGGAGCTACTAGGGAGTGTGGAATCATGTCGAGAACAAAGTGCGACACCAACGCAAGCGGAATCGCAAATTCAGGTCGTCGCACTGTCAACGCTATGATAATGCCAGTTCCAGCATGATTAAGTCCTATCATATACCTATGCTACCATCGATCCCGTTGCTATCGCAAAGCAAAGTATAAGGAGTACCCACAGTGAATTAAAAAACATTTTTCGTGCCCACTTCAAATCTGGAAGCGCGCGATATTTATATCCAATAAAAAGCCATGTAAGCGGAGCCCCGATAGCGATAATAAGATACGTAGTACCTGCGTACCCAGTTACCGTCAGGAGCGGCGCCACCAGTGCTAAAACGACGATATAGGCAACTATCTGTCTCTTAGTGGCCCTCATCCCTTTGACTACTGAAAGAACTGGAATCTTTGCCTTCTTGTAATCATCCCTTCGGAACATAGAAATTGCGTAGAAATGCGGCATTTGCCACGCAGCGAGAATAATAAAAAGAATGACCGCAGCAACGTCTATTTGGTTCGTTACTGCTGTGTAGCCAGCCACGGGCGGCAATGCACCAGAAATACTTCCGACGAGGGTACCATGGACACTCGTACGCTTGAAATACCCATACACAGCAACGTACATTATATAGGCAACAATACCCATATAAAAGGTAACCAGGTTTGTCAGAAAAATAAGCCCAAACCCAACACCACCTAGAACAACTGCAAAGCTAATAATTCGCGAGGGGCTGATACTTCCAGATACTGTTGCACGCTTCTTCGTTCGTACCATATGCGCATCTATATGGCGATCAAGATAGTTATTTACGACACATGCAGATGCGATAATAAAACCGACACCCCCAAGTGTGGCAAAAAGAAGCCATAAATCAATATTCCATGAAGATGCAAGAAGGAATCCAGCGAACGCAGCGATGACATTACTAAAAATTATCCCAGGCTTCGTCAGGTAATAGTATGCGCGAACTGTTTGCAAGAGTTAGAGTCCTTTCTGTGTCTGCAGATTCATATTTTCTGGAGCTGGCATCATATTATAATTAAGGTTTTGCATAATCCACAGAGATCCTACTACAACGATCAACACAACGATAACCATAAACCAAAACACCACAAGTTTCCAACGAGGCTTCTGCTCAGTTCCAAGGTGCAGAAAATACACGAGCTGAACGACAAACTGACTAAACGCTAGAATACCGAGCATCGGAATAAGCACGTTCGACGGGAATGAAAACTGCGCGCCGTGCGTATGGGCATAGACCATCCAAAAGGCAACAAGCGTAATAATAAGCGACAGAACAAACCCAATCACGTAGCCTATAGCATGTTTTTTTAATTGTGCTTTTTTATAGTGTTCCATTTATAGTACTCCAATCATATAGACGATGGTAAAAATGAATATCCAGATAACATCAAGGAAATGCCAAAAGAGGCTAAAGAGCGTTAGTTTGCGAAGCGTCGCTGGAGTGATTCCGACGCGCGAGACACGGTAAATCATAACAAAAAGCCATAACATACCAACCGATATATGAAGTCCGTGTGTCGCAACAAGTGTAAAGAACGCGGTCAAAAAGCCACTACGTTGCCACCCATAGCCTTCACTTATCAGATGAGAAAATTCCGTTAACTCCATTGCGAGGAATCCCGCGCCAAGTAGTCCAGTAGCAATCAACCCAATAATAACAAGGTTTTTACGGTGTGCCTGTGCAGCAAGCACCATTAGCCCACAAATAAAGCTACTCGTAAGCAACAGGAGTGTCTCCACCAGCACAAATGGCAGGTCAAATAGCTCATTACTCGATGGACCGCCGGCCGTAGCACTCCTCTGCACGACATATACGGCAAAGAGACTCGCAAAGATGAGGCAATCCGTCATCAGATAAATCCAAAAGCCAAACGTTACTTTATCATCAGATACAATGCGTCGTGCTAGCGCTTCTTTTGTTTTGTTCATTTTTTTACTCCTGCAGTCATTTTACGTCGAGCGGCTGCATCTATTTGCTCAACCTCTACAGCACTTAGTACTATTTCGCTATCATGTTCGCCTGTCGTACGAATAATCACAAATAAAATGATTGCAACAGTTGCTACTCCGGCGAGCCAAAATATATGCCAAATGATTGCAAATCCAGCCAGCGCACTGAGCACTCCGATTGCAAACCCAAACCCACTATTCTTTGGTAATTCGATTGCTTCAAACGGGACGCGAGTATCAGCCTGAGGGTGTTGTTTCGTCTCCCAGAAATCATCACGAGAAGTAACCGTCGGGATATGCGTAAAGTTATACACTGGCACAGGTGACGGAACCGACCATTCGAGCGTACGACCATTCCATGGATCACCTGTCGTATCGCGATTTTCATTTCGTTTCCAGATACTGTACACCAGTTGTAGCACCTGAAAGAACATACCTAGACCTAAAACTGCCACTCCTATCCCCGCTACGACAAATAGTCCTTGCCATCCCATCGATGGATCATAATGATCTAATCGCCTGGCAGCACCCATAAGTCCAAGAGCATAGAGCGGAACAAAAGCGAGGAGGAACCCGATAAGCCAGCACCAGAAAGCATAGGTTCCAAGTCGTTCATTCAACTTGAAGCCAAAAATTTTCGGGAACCAGTATGTTATTCCTGCAAAGATTCCGAACACAACCCCACCGATAATCATATTATGGAAGTGTGCGACGAGGAAAAGCGTATTATGCACCTGAAAGTCGATTGCTGGCACTGACATAAGAACGCCCGTTACTCCGCCGAGAGTAAATGTTACGACAAAACCGAGAAACCATTTCATAGGAGTCGCAAATTTGATTCGTCCATGATACATAGTGAACAGCCAGTTAAAGACCTTAATACCCGTTGGTATTGCAATCACAGCCGTCATAATACCAAAGAATGCGTTGACATTTGCCCCTGCACCCATGGTAAAGAAATGGTGGAGCCATACAGTAAATGATAGCACCGTAATTAGCGCCAGCGCCCATACCATAGAGGTATAGCCAAATAAGCGTTTGCGAGAGAACGTTGCAACAATCTCAGAAAATAATCCGAAGGCAGGTAGAATCAAGATATACACCTCAGGATGCCCCCACGCCCATATAAGATTAATATACATCATTGGATTACCACCCATATCCGAAGTAAAGAAATGCGTGCCAATAAGACGATCGAGTGAAAGCATCGAGAGCGTTGCTGTCAAAATAGGAAATGCGAACGCAACGAGCACCATACTACAGGCAACAGACCAAACGAAAATCGGCATTTTCATAAGTGTCATGCCTGGTGCACGCATCTTAAAAATCGTGACGAGGAAGTTAATACCAGAAAGGAGGCTTCCGATACCTGAAATTTGTAATGCCCATATCCAGTAATCAACACCCACCCCTGGACTAAACTCGAGTGTCGATAGTGGCGGGTACGCCAGCCATCCAGCAGCCGAGAATTCACCGATAATTAGTGACCCATTTATAAGTGCAACGCCGGCAATATATAGCCAAAAACTCACTGAGTTAAGAAGTGGAAATGCTACGTCTCGAGCACCAATCATAAGTGGCACGAGAAGGTTAATAAGTCCAAAAATAAGCCCCATCGCAACAAAGAAAATCATAATCGTCCCGTGTGCTGAAAATACTTGCTGGAAATGATCAGCACTCAGAATTCCCTGCGAATCACCCGTCGATAGAACTTGCTGCGCACGAAGCATCAGCGTATCAGCAAAGCCTCGAAGAAGCATAAGAAGTGCAACGATAAGGTACATGACACCAATTTTCTTAGGATCAAGAGACGTAAAGTACTCTGACCAGAGCCACTTCCATCGTTTCAAAAATGTCACAATAAGCGCACCAAAAATCAAAGCACCAACGACCGTCGCCGCTCCCCCCATCATTATTGGATCGTGCGGAAGCGCATCAAGTGAGAGTTTTCCAAGCATTATATTCCTATTCCCCGTGCTCTTTCATATGACCACTAGTCTCATGCATCGGCATGTATTTCTCTATGATTTTATCATAAAGCATAGCGTCTTCGAGTTTATATGATTGCTTTTCTGTTTTTTCGGTCGGCTTCGCTATTTGCGTATATACTTCCCAATCAAGCGATTTCGCAGCTCTTGCCTGTTTCACCCATTCTTTGTATTGAGTCTCGGAAGTCGCTGTTGTGATAAATTTCATCTTTGAAAAACCCTTACCGCTCAGGTTTACGGACGATCCATTGAAATCGCCCGTACTATCGGCCATGAGGTGAAGTTTTGTTGACATTCCGTTCATAGCATAGACTTGGCCACCTAGCTTTGGTATCCAAAATGAATTCATAGGCGCATCCGCGGTAATCGTAAAGTTAATTGGAGTCTTCTCGGGAATCGTTAAATGATTAATTGTTGCTATCTTCTCGTCTGGATAGATGAATAGCCATCTCCACTGCAGCGCAACAACTTGAACATTCACTGGCTTCTTATCATTAACGAGGGGCTTATACGGGTCAAGATCATGACTACTTGTCCATATAATGACGGAGAGAACACCAATAAGAAGTGCCGGTAGCCCCCACCATATCGTTTCAGCAACATTACTATGATCCCACGTTGGACGATAAAGGTGCACCTTGCGATTTCCCTCTCTATAACGCAGCGAGATGAACGCAACCAGTGCAAACACAGGAATCATCACAAATAAACTGAGCGTCGAAGCAAATATGAGTAAATCAAGCTGCTTTTTTGCTACCTCGCCTTGAGCATCAAGTACCTGAAACTCAGCTGTTTGCGACCACATAGCTATCCCAACACCGATTGCTAGCCCCGCAATAATCCCAGCTCCGATTTTATAGCGACGCCTCATAAAGCCCCTTCAAGAAATTGTGCGATAATCATTACCACAATCATACACTACCCGGGGCGGGTAATGCCAGCTTTAAACAATCACTGCACTCGTTGCAGTCTTGACAGCTGAATTTATCGACTCGATAATACTCGCCACCTCATCTGCCTGGAGTGTTTTATCTTGCGGCGAAAGTATATATCGTAATGTTATATTTTTGGTAGCTTCAGAATCGTTTTTATAAATATCGAGTGGTTCCACCGATATATTTACCCCTTCGACAAGACCGCTCGTCGCGGCAGCGTATATAGCTGCATACGTTGTCTCATCAGAAACTTGATAACATACATCTCTCTCAGCAGATGGATACCGAGCTGCTGGCGTATATAAGGCCTCTTGCTTCCGGGAAGCGCTCAATAGTGCGTGAGGATCTATCTCAAACCCAGCCGCACTATCAGGAAGCTTAAAGGCCTTTTTGACTGAATTCGTATACTCACCAACGATACCAATAAATTCACCGCTCTGGCTATCAGTCACAAGACTACTTCGTCGAAATTCGAATGGCGCCGTTACAGGGAAGCCTGGGTTCTCATGAAGTGGCTCGAACGATAATTGTCGTATGCCTACCATATTTGCCAATGACGTCATGTAGCGCTTTGCCTCATAATACGCCGCTTGCTTCTGCTTGGATTTGTGAGCGATCGTCAAAGCAAGGAAATCTAATTCACCAGGCACACCTTCTTCATTCAATCCATGAATTTTATTATGAGCCTTGTTAAGTTCAAACAATGCAACGTCATTAAATCCTGATTTAATGTTTGGATGAATGAGCTGCAAGAGACTTGGAGTTATTGTTTGACGATAATACTGCAGCGCAGGACTAATGCTATTAGTAATTCGATATGAATCTTCTTTTTTCTGATTGGCATTTTCAAGAATATCACCGTGAACGAAACTATACGTTACTACCTCATTTGATCCAGAACGCACAAGGATCTGTCGGAGTTGTTTGCGGAAAGTATCAAAATCAGTTGGCGAGACCGGGGTAAAATCACGAAGTGGAAGTGTGGGCTCAATCGAATCAAATCCATTTAACCTTCCTATCTCCTCAATTAGGTCTTCGGCAATGTGAATGTCAGCACGCCAGTACGGCGCGATTGCCGCAACAACAGTATTGTCATCGTTAACAGCGACGGTAAACTCGACATTTTGCAATGTATCGACAATGTCGCTGACACTAAACTTGCTCCCTAATGTATGATTAATGCGCTCAACAGTAACCTCAATAGGCTCATGAGACGCTGGCTGCGAAATCACATCAGCAACATCACTCACTCGTTTAGCACCTGCCGATTCTTGCAGTAATTTTACCGCTGCAGCAAGCACTGGCGCAGTAAGCTCCGCAGGCTGACCTTTTGTAAACCTTGTAATTGCCTCACTAAAAATACCATGTCGCATCTGCGTGTTGCGAAGATTATACAGATTGAACGTTGCACTTTCCAAGATAATATTCTTCGTTGAGTCGTCAATCTGAGTTGAGCTTCCTCCCATCGCACCAGCAAGGGCGACAGCAGTTTCACCATTTGCAATAACAATGTCATTGTCGCTCAGCTCGACCGTTCGACCATCGAGTAGCTCCAATGTCTCACCTATCTTTCCCGCCCTCACATGAATATCAGCTTTACCATTATTGAGAGCGATGAGCTTGTCATAATCAAACGCATGCAACGGCTGTCCAGTTACCATCATAAGGTAGTTAGTTACATCGACGATTGCGCTAATTGGACGAACTCCAACACGAGATAAGTACGTTTGAATTTCAAGTGGAGACTTCGCGCTTCCGTCTGCACCCGCCAATACAACTGCTTGATACCTTGCAGATAACTCCGGCGTGTCAATTGTAACTGCTGGGGTTTCAATGTCCCCTGCGATCTCACCATAATTTGGTGCCGCTGTGAGCCACTCGGGTGTTTCAAAAGCCTTACCCTGAATCGCCGCTACTTCGCGAGCGAACCCAATTATTCCAAATGTGTCAGGACGATGCGTCAGTGATTTGTTTTCAATATCAAGCAGTTGGTCGTTGAGACCATATACATCCGCAAATAAAGTACCTGGCGCGACGGCTGTGTCAATTTCCAAAATACCGTCGTGGTCTTCAAACAAATCAAGTTCTTTAGCGCTCGCAAGCATACCATTACTCATACGACCACGTAGTTTTCTCGCGCTCAAAACAAATGGCTCACTATCATTAAAAGATTCGGGGACTGTTGCACGAGGAGGTAACCATGCAGCAAGCATACCTGAACGAACATTTAGTGCTCCGCACACCACTTGAATCAGACCGTTCTCGTCGCGTTCAGCACCTTCGACAACACCGCCGTCATTAATCTTTGTTACGTTGAGATGATCACTATCTTCCATCTTTGAACATTCAACAACTTCAACAATTATGACATCTTTGTATTTTTCACTCAGTTCAACCACCTCTTCGAGTTCAACGAGTCGCGCACCTATAAGTGTTGCGAGCTCAGATGTCGTTACGTCAATATCGGTGAATTGCTTTAGCCAGTTTACTGAAATAATCATGCGAATTTCCTCAAAAATGCTAATTTACCTGATTCAAAATGACGAAGGTCCTCAATACCGTACTTGAGCATGATAAGTCGCTCAATACCGCCACCCCATGCGAAACCACGATATGCCGTACTATCAATTCCCGCTGCTTCGAGCACATTTGGATGAATCATCCCACACCCAAGCATTTCGAGCCAGTCGCCATCCTTGCCGCCAAGTGCCGCAGGTTTTTCAATCTGAAATTCAAGACCTGGTTCGACGAATGGGAAATAACCCGGCTGCGTTTTGATACGTAGCTTTTGGCCATAATATTCCTCAAAGAACGCTCGAAGCGTTCCGAGCATTTGTCCAAGCGTAGCCTCGCGCGATACGAAAACACCTTCGCATTGATAAAATGTGTGCTCATGTGTCGCATCAACGTCTTCATTACGAAACACTCGACCATAACTAATACTTGCAATTTGCCCACCAGCTTCAAGTGTTTCTCGACCGGCTTTAAGTACCCGGTTCTGCATCGTACTTGTATGGGCAGGTGGAATAAACCCTTCTTCCGTCCGGAATGTATCGTAGCCATCACGCGCAGGATGACCCTCGGGAAAGTTTCGCATCTTCGAGCATAGTTTCACGTGTTACGATTGCGTCTTCGAGCGCATTTTTTAGTTCATTGATTTTTTTACCGTACGGTCCACGTTCGCTTGGTTCGAGTTTCGGAATTTCTGCATATAGTCCTCGCAGCTCTGGTGCCTTAAGAACTTCTCGTGGTTCATTGTTATTCTCAATACGCTCAAGTAAAACTGCGCGCAGTGTTTCAATATCTGTCATCTGTTATCCAGTATACGTTAGTCGTGGTGAGTTGTCATTACTCTTTACGCGTCACTCATCGAGCGAAACATAAAATAGAGCGCAGCAGCAACGGCAGCGATAACGATTAAAATCCACACCCATGCGAGGCTTGTTGTTCGCTTTGTATTTTCTATATACGCTGAATCGTCGACGCCGTCTGGTCGCTCAGTTTCGTTAAGTGATTTCTTTTTTGCTTTCTCGTTTAATTCAGCAGCAAGTCGCTCCTGAAGTTTTGTCCTATTGCTATTTTGTTGTACAAAAAGTCCCATGCTCTCTATTATACACCTCATTGGTGACTCTGTTAGCGTTATGCTATAATACCTCCATAAAATCTCAATAAGGAGGGAATTTATATGGCTACTAAAAAAGCCGGCTCTACCGCAAAGAAGAAGACGACGACTACCAAGGTCCGATCTACGACTACTGCCAAGCCATCAACTACAAAAGTAACAACAGTTAAAGCAACTCCAACGCCAGTCGTGGAAGCTTCAACGTCGAAAGTATCTGCCGTAGCATCTACCGCTCCACGTGCACGTTTTGGAAACCGAACGTTCATCGTAAGCGCATTGATCGGTGAATTCATTGGTACGTTTTTGCTCACCGTCGCGTTCATGGGCGCAAAGGGTGATCCACTGTATCTAGGGTTTGCACTTGCAGGTATCGTACTTATCGTCGGTACACTCTCAGGTGCACACGTTAACCCAGCCGTCACTGTCGGCGCTTGGGTAACACGTAAAATTAGTACACTTCGTGCGCTCGGGTATATCGTTGCACAAGTACTCGGAGCAACGCTCGCATTTGCAGCGCTAAACCTGTTCCTAAACTCAGTAGCACAGCCAGATGCACAATCAGCTGCAATGCTTGGTCAATCAACACCGCAGCTATTCAAGGTCGCTGAGCTAACAGGCAAGAACGAGTGGGCTGTCTTCTTCATCGAAGTCATCGCCGCTGGTATCTTTACCTTCGCTGTTGCGGGTGCACGTCAAATCGTTAACGATCGTACTGCAAAGGCCCTCACAATTGGTCTTGGTATTTTGGTCGCTGGTGTATTTGCAACAATCGCTGCAGGATACGTACAGGCAAACTCTGTATTCAACCCAGCAATTGCACTTGCAGTTCAAGCAATCGACTGGTCAAAGATCAGTGTTATGGCAATCGCCGCATATCTTATTGCTCCACTTCTCGGTGGTGTTATCGGATTCGGTCTTCGCGACTTGCTTTCTTCGACAGAAAAGAAAGCGTAGTACACGCCAACGTAAAAATACGCCTCACATTGGGGCGTATTTTTAATGGTTTGCACATTTCAAAAAGTGACAATTCTCCCGTAACCGAACTCGACGTCAAAGTCGAAACGATCATCAAGCAGCGACTCGCTACCCAATTTCCCCACATTGGATTTCATGGTGAAGAGACAGAAGATACGCCAAGTACTTCCGGCGCGTTGTGGATCGTCGACCCAATCGACGGAACTTCGAGTTTTATTCATGGGCTCCCTTATTGTACGAACATGGCAGGCCTTGTCGTCGATGGAGTGACGGTCGCAAGTATTATCTATCAGTTCCCTACCGATGAGCTCTATACTGCCCTGCGTGGCGAAGGCGCCTACCGGAATGGTGAAAGAATAACTATCAAAAATACAGAGCCAAGCAACAGTCTTGTATTCTCAAGCTCCTTTGTATATACCAAGCTATCTCACATTTTTACTCAACATAAAATTGGTATCTATGCACCGCTCGGTGCTTCGGGGTACGAGTACACGCGGCTTGCAGCAGGCAACATTCAGGCAGTGACAAAGCTTCGCTGTAAATCGCAGATACACGACAATGTTCCAGGCGTCCTTCTTGCAGAAGAAGCCGGTGCGGTTCTCATCCCTTTTACAGAAAAGCAGTACACATACGAGTCACTTAGCTTCATTATCGGCACACCGAATATTATGAATGTTGTTGAGAAGCACTTCGATGAGATCAGCAGCGTAATCAGCGTCTCCGCTAACTAGTAAAGATAGTAGCCTATTCGTTCTGTTGTGGCTTATCGATTAATAGCGGCTCGACACTCGGTTCGTTATCGGCAATTTTTACGACATCTTTATCGATTTTCTTGAGTTCTTTATGCGCAGCGTTATAGTGATTTACTGTCGTCCCTAAGCTATTTCCGAGCTTTTGCATAAACCCATCGTACGCCGCTATGTGCCGCCCTAGTTGACCGACGCGGACTTGTATATCTTTTGCTTGCTGCTCAATCTGTAGGCTCCTGAGGCCCTGCAGAACCGTCTGGAGGTACGCCATGAAGCTTGTTGGGCTGACAATAATCACATGCTTGTCACGAAACGCATATTCTATTAAATCCCTTGCACTCGAGCCAGTGCCGACATCACCAATCAAAAGATCGTAGTAGAGCGATTCGCTTGGTATAAACATAAATGCAAATTCCATCGTATTCTCACTTGGTCGAATATATTTGCTCGTTTCATCGATGCGACCTTTGAGGTCTTTTCGAACCTCCGCGAGTAATTGCGCCCGCTTTACCTTGTCATTCTCACCAACCATACGATTATAGTTCTCAAGGCTAAACTTACTATCGATAGCGAGAAATTGTTTATTTTCAAGGAATACGACGGCATCAACAATCTCACCATCGGCAAATTTATACTGCATTTGGTATTGTTTTGGAGACAAGATATTATCGAGAACTGATTTTAGATAATATTCACCAAACACACCTCGCTGCTTTGGGTTTTGAAGTACATTTTGCAATGTCTTTAATTCATCGGCAACATCGACAACACGACGATTCGTTTCATCAAGTTTCGCTAGACGTTGCGTCACATCACTGACAAGCTTCGCGCTCTCGCTAAGTTGGCGCTGCATTGATGTCTGTACGGCAGTATTACTTCGCTCTAGTTTATCGCCGACATTTTGTTGCATCGCTGCAATCGTTCGCGTCAATTCGGTCATATCTGATTTTAATAATTCAACACTACACGAGAACAGGTAGGAGTCGGGCGGTCAGCACGATAATAATCACGAGGACGATCGCAGCAAGGAAGAATCGAGGTCGCACAAGCCATGTAAATGCAGCATAGACGACGGCGGTAAATAATACGGTCCATGCCATTGCCTCGTACCACTGCATACCCAATGTGTAGCCAGAAATACCCCAAAGTACAATTGCGGCAGCGATCACAACAAGAAGCGGCCGGTAGACACCAAGACGAACAAGTCCAAGAAGTCCGCCAATTGCCGTCATAACGATTGCAATGTTACCTGCAATGACAGTCGAACTATTGCATGTTGGACCTTGATCACCGCAGATAAGCGCACCGACGACGAAGCGATCGACAAGAACGGTTAATAGCCAAGATATCGCACCTAGGACAATGCCGAGTAACACAATCTGTACCATTGTGTTTGGACGTATGTCGATGAGGTGTTGACTGCTAGCTGTCGCTGATTGAGGGGATTGTTCCATGTCGTGTCTCCATTTTTCACTATTCTACACTATTATAGTGTATTTCGCAAGTAAAACACTCTTCTTACTCTGACTCTGGCGCAGATGGTTTCTTTTTAGCCGGTGGCGATACAAAATACCATCCGGCACCGATGAGCGCAATAATAAAACCACCGATGACATCGAGTGGCGTATGCACTAAGGCGAGTACACGACCGATACATACAAGAAGCGATAACGTCACGAGCACTACTGCGAGTTTTCGAGCACGCGTCTCGAACCATACCACAAAGGTAATGGCCCAAACAAAGAGTGAGTGGTCAGAAGGAAATCCCGGATTATTCAAGTACGACGCTTTTGCCACTTCACCAACAAGCTCAAACGGTCGCTCAGAAGCTGGCTGGTAGACTGAGCCGACAAGCTTCGCGATCAGATAGGCGGTGAGTCCTGCCATCAATACCCGACAATAAATCTCAAATCGTTTGTTTTTTTGTACCTGAAACAAAAGTGCATATGCACCGATCAGCACGATTGGAACCACGGCACCATCGGCAAAAACTCGAATAATAAAGTCATAGACCATAATCACTATTAGTATACTGCAGGGTAAATCAAAAGGCCAGGCAATATAGATTTGGCGTTAAGCATATAATTTGTCACACTAGATACGCATATGAATCGAATTTTACATACAGCAGCGCAGCTCAAAGCAAATCCGTTTCTCCGCATGAACGCCATATTTTTCATCGGCTCGATGGCAGTTGCCTTCCTGAATTACCTCTACTACCCGATCCTAGGTCGACTACTTCCAACCAGCACTTTTGGCGAGCTGCAAGTCATTGTGTCGAGTTTCATGCAGATGACAATTATCCTCAATGTATTGTCTATGGTAAGTATTTCTATTCTTATTAATGAAAAAAATAAACAAAAAGCACAGGTGACTATATACGAACTCGAGAAGCTCTCGATCTATTTCGGCATTGCTGCCCTTGCGGTCGCAGCGATCTTAGCCGGACCACTTCGTGTTGCACTAAAATTCGAGTCTATCTATCCGTTTCTTGCAATTGCCGTCGTGTTCATCGTCACCATCCCACTCACCTTTCGTAATGCACAGCTCAAAGCCGCTCAAGATTTTAGCGGCACATCCATCTCCGGGGCAATAGGTGCAGTTGCAAAGCTTATTTTTTCAGTACTGCTTGTATTTATGGCATTGAAAACATTTGGTGCAATCGTAGGTATTCTTGCCGCCCAAATCGCAGCGCTGCTTTATACGAACGTTCGCGCCAAAAGACACGGTTACCACAAACCGCAAGGCCGCAAGGGTGCGCCAGACCTTACATTACTCCGCCCTCATTTGCCCTACGCTGCATTTGTGCTCGGCTTGTCGCTTATAACAACGCTCCAAGTAAGTATCGATGTCACCGTCGTAAAGTATCTCTTCGATCCCGAAACAGCGGGAAACTACTCCGCAGTCGCAACAATCTCACGAATTATCTTCTTTGCTATTGGATCTATCGTTGCAGTATTACTTTCGTCACTCGACATGAAAAAACCGCTCATCGAAAACCGCCGAGTTCTGCTTCGTTCGCTGGGTCTCGCCACGGGAATAGGTGGTTCCATTGCGCTCGTATTCTGCTTATTTCCTTCATTTGTCATGCACTTACTCATGGGTACGCGGTATGATGTATTAACTCACTTACTCCCACTTCTGAGTCTCTCCACGCTAGCTGCATCACTAGTAACGCTATTCACGACGTACCATATAGCGCTTCATAATTATCGGTGCCTCCTCCCGATTATTATAGGCGCGCTCATCACCATTACCCTTCTCATCCTTCAGCACAGTACGCTCGAATTAGTTGTTACGGATATTTTGATTGGTAGCACCTTAATGCTCATTTTTGTGAGTTTTTTCACGATAATTACATCTCGAAGCCGCTACCATAGGAAGTAACGGAAGTGATCATGGTGTCACTTCCAATTTCGTTCGTAGAGCGTATCTACTACACCAAAGGAGGGCAAGGGGTATATGACAGCAGACAGAGGAAGATTACGTTTTCTGATTCGAGCATTCACTGATTTCATCGGTATTGCGGCACCATTTAAAACGTATGATATTCCAACGAAGCGTGACGGTAAGCGAATTCTCATTTTTAACTGGAGAGATCAACGCCACACCCACGCAGGTGGAGCTGAAGTATACGTCCAAGAACTTGCCAAGCGATGGGTCAAAGAAGGAAGTCATGTCACGCTCTTTTGTGGAAGTGACGGTGGTGATGCGCCTCGACATGAACAAGTAGACGGTATTAATGTCATACGACGTGGCGGACATTACTTTGTCTACCTGTGGGCATTTATGTACTACTCAGTTCGTTTCCGTGGTAAGTTCGACCTTATTGTAGACTGCCATAATGGTATTCCGTTTTTTACCCCACTCTTCACTCGTCTTCCCGTTATCTGCGTTGTTCATCATATTCACCAGGAAGTATTTAAGCGACATTTACCGCAACCGTTCGCAGCATTTGCCTGCTTCCTTGAAGGGACTGTCATGCCGCGTGCATATAAATACTCCCAGTACGTAACAGTCTCTGAATCGACGAAACACGAGATGGAAGACATGGGCATGACAAGCCAAAAAGGTATCGATATTGTTTATAACGGTGTCGATCTCGAGAATCTACGACCAGCCAAGAAAGCCGAAAAACCACTCATAGTATTTCTCGGTCGCTTGCAAGCATATAAGTCTATCGACGTTCTAATCCACGCGTTTAGCGATGTCATAAAGCAGCAGCCCGACGCGAAGCTTGTCATCGCGGGAGGTGGCGAAGCGGAGCACTCACTCAGAGATCTCGTCCATGAGCTGCACCTCGATACCTCGATCTCATTTGCTGGCAAAGTAAGTGAACAAGAAAAACGAAATTTGTTTCAGCGAGCATGGCTCATGGTAAACCCATCTATGAAAGAAGGCTGGGGTATCACGACTATCGAAGCAAACGCGTGTGCTACGCCCGTTATTGGATCGGACGTTCCCGGACTACGCGATTCGATAGTCAACGGTAAGACGGGCGAACTCGTGCCTTATGGAAACATAGATACGCTCGCAACACATATAAAAGAATACCTCGACGACGAGCCCCGACGTATTGAAACAGAGAGTAGCGCATACACATGGTCACAGAAGTTCAAATGGGAGCATAGCGCACATAAACTTTATGAGCTTATCAGCAAAGAATCACTACCAGTAAAACCTAATAGTAAGTCACAAGGAGAGCCTGCATGACCGACCCACTCGTTTCTGTCATTGTCACTACACGCAACAATGCCGACACACTTACCCCTTGCCTACGATCCATAATGGGACAAACATACGATAATATTGAACTCATTGTCGTCGACAATC
>JACQGD010000077.1 GCA_016199685.1 Candidatus Saccharimonadota bacterium | reverse complement strand
GTGTGGTACGAGATGACAATCAGATTATGGCAGAAGGGGTAGCAAACACCTCAGTAGCTGTTGGGTACCCACCAACACCTACATTAAAATTCCGTGTCCCAGCGAATACTCCAACACACACTTATAGATTACAGACAAATCGATGGGTTGGTGTAGCAAACGGAGAATACAATACACAGGAACGACTAGCATATATGTCGGCTGTTTCAGTATGAGCACGCATTATGTCACTGGCGTTGCAGGAATACCGACAGAAACTGTCACGTTTGCCCTGCCTCGTAAGTGGACAAGTAGTGGCACTAAGCCAGCTATCATTCTTCTTCCAGGAACAGGTGAGGGGACACAATTCCCGTTCAATCCTACTGTTGCACAACCATTGATCAAAGCGCTAACTGATGCTGGATTTCCCGTAGGATGTGCGACGCCTATCAATCAATGGGGTAACGACTATTGCCGACTATGGATTTCTTCAATACGAACTCACATGCAGACCGTGCTCGGAGCGCGTACAGGAAAGATCGGACTCATTGGTTTGTCGCAAGGCGGCTTTAATGTGCTTTCATGGGCGGGCGCTAATTCAACACTGACGGGCGCAGTAACAGGCTACCTGGCTCCGCCTGATCTCGAAATAGCAGCTGGCACACAAGGGTACGGTAATGCCGTTAACGATGCTTACGGTGGAACGTATTCAGAAATAACTATGGGTGCGCAGTACAACCCTCAGACTATGGCAGAGAACGGTGCCTATGCAGGCATACCAATCGAACTTGTCTACGCTTCAAACGATGATGTTGTGCCGCTCTCTATGCAAACAGCCTTCAAGAATGCAGTAGGGTCAAATGTCGTGCAGGTCAATGGTGGCGCAACTGGTCATTCCTGGAATGTGACGACGGCTAACGCTCAAATTCTTCCACGGCTCGTATCTCAGATGAGTAGCTTCTAGGCAATATAGAGCAAGAGTGTCTTGTATTACACTATGGTTTTATACACTAGCACTATAGAGTATACTTACGTTACGTATAATATAATGTGTAATAGAGGTAAATAAAAACAGGCTATGGCACGGTTACCACAACCTGGCGGTGATTCTGGTAGTTGGGGAGAGATCCTCAATGATTTTCTTGCACAATCTCATAAACCAGATGGAGCTTTTAAGGACAACTCAGTAACATCAAATGTCCTAGCTCCTAACTCTGTGACAAATACTGCGCTGGCCTCTGATTCGGTAAATGCTTCGATCATTGTTGACGGATCAATTACTGAAGCTCTCCTCAATAGTGCTGTGCAGTCAAAGTTGAATGCAACTGCTCCAGTGACGTCCGTCTCAAGCCGAACGGGCGATGTAACCCTGACGAAGTCCGACGTTGGGCTTTCTAATGCCGATAATACTTCTGATGAGGCAAAGCCAATTTCTACTGCGGTGCAAACTGCGCTAAGTCAGAAAGCTGCCGATAGTTCAGTTGTCCACGTAACTGGCAACGAGACGGTGTCCGGATCGAAGAACTTTACTGGCGGCATTACAATAAATGGGTCAGACATTGTAGTTACTGGCGACACGAGACTTAGCGATCAACGAACGCCGCTCAATGGCTCAGTGTCGACGGCAAAAGTACAAGACGGCGCAGTGACAATTGCAAAACTTGAGGCAGCTGTCCAGACTACGTTGGCAAAAGCAGATGCTTCGGTGCAATCCGTTGCTGGAAAAACAGGTACAGTGAGTCTCGTTAAGGCAGATGTCGGGTTGGGCAATGTCGACAATACAAGTGATGTATCAAGAAATAGTGCGACAGCAATATTCACCAATAAAACGATCAACGGTTCGAACAATACCATAACCAACGTGCCACTCAGTACGGGCGTCACTGGTGTTTTGCCAATAGCCAATGGCGGAACGGGCGGTACGAGTCTCAATTTTGTCGACCTCGCAAATAACCAGACGATCGGTGGGGCAAAAACATTTTCAGGAACAGTAAGCACTGGCGATAATTTTAATGTTGGCAATGTCTCTAGCCAACGTATCACCTTCGGAGGCGGCGACACAAATCATGGTATTGAGATTGGAAGAACGAATGGCAATGCGTCGACTCCATATATTGATTTTCATTCCGGAGCGACAGCAACTGACTACGATGCTCGATTGCTTGCATCGGGTGGAAATGGAGCGGTAGGCCAAGGAGTTTTAACAGTGGCAGCAGGGCAATTAGCCGTTAACGGTCAACTCTCAAGAAACACCGATGTTATCGGTGTTTCGACGTATAGCACCAACACTACCCTCACTGTAAATTCGAAATCAATCAATCTATTGAATGCTGGAAGCAGTCCGTTCACCGTAACACTTCCTTCAACGACGATGGCAGGGATCATTTTTACGTTAAAGAAAATTGACGCCTCTATCTACGTTGTAACTATTAATCCGCCGTCTGGAGGCAGTATTGATGGAATCTCGGGAGGTTCAAACTTCTCCCTAGTCCGTCAAAATGACTATCTGATGGTTATGTCGACGACAGCTGATGGTGTATGGAATATTGTTGGGGGTAATATTAATCAAAGTGGCGTTGCGCAGACGGATGGTGGTGTCATCGGTAGGGCGCCACTTCATACGATAAGCGCTGAGATGATTGATCAATTCGTACATATGCCGAATATGTTCAATGACATTATGTGGAACAGGCAACGTGGTGGCTCTACGATCGTAACGAAGAACGGTGTGGACCTTGGGGCGGGATCGAATGATCAGTATTTTATGCCCGACGCAACCTTTCAAGGGTTCGGTAGCTTGGTGTCCTCAGATATACTTCAATTCACTGTCACTCTTTGCCGTACATTCATCTATGCGACAACGTGGGGTATTGCGTTTACGGGAGGCAGCTGGCAGCCATTGACGTCGCCGACTATCGAGGTCTGGAAGGACGACGTTGCGGCGTGGCAAACCCTGACGGTGAAAAAGTACGCTCAGGGCAGCCTGTATATGGGGGTGAGTGGATGGAGTGTTACGGCAAGTAAGCTGCGGATTACTGTTAGCGGCCCATTCTCTGTACAGAATACCATTCGTATTTGTTCGATATTCGCATTGTCATTTCAAACTGATCTTTTGTCGGCCGGGTATCTTCCACGCGGTGGCGGGCAAGTCTATGGTAAGACAGGGATTGCAACAACGTCAGCTCCGAGCACGGGAGTAGTCCGTATTGGCGACGATACGACGGCGTCGACAGGTGGTGTGCAGTTTGGATCTGATACGGTTCTCTTCAGATCGGGTGCGCAGCAGCTTCGAACAGACCATTTACTCGTTGCAGGCCAGCTGACGACAGGTGGAAATCAGGCGCAGATAACGGGTGGTATACGATTCGCATCGACGACCAGGACGGCGAATGCGTCGCTGAATCTCGCGAGTGACACAGTGAATCAAATGTGTGATGCAACGGCTGGCTCGATAACGCTGACTTTGCCAGGTACAATAAGCCCCGGGGCGACGTATACGATCAAAAAGATTGACGCCAGTGCCAATACAGTGACGATAGCAGGAACGATCGATGGAGTTGCAAACTACATTCTTTCGGCCCGATGGAAATGGGTGACGGTTATTAGCTCGACGACTTCCGGCAGCTGGTATATCACTGGTGCTGGATAGAGTAAGCTCTTTCTCGTAAATAAGCCAACGAGTCGGTATGTGATTTGAAACAGCTATCCGTATCTGTTATAGTTGTATGAATGAAGACGACTGTAAAACACTTATCAGAGACAAAAGTAGAACTCACCATTACTCTTGGTGAAAAAGAACTAAAGGCCGCAGAGCTTGTAGCATTAACGAAACTTTCAAAGGATGTCAAAGTTCCAGGATTTCGAAAAGGCAAAGCACCAGCAAGCGTTGTTGCGAAAAATGTCGACCCGAACGCGCTTGGACAGCAAACACTCGATGACGCGCTCAGCAAAGCTGTCGCAGAAGCATTTACGAATGAAAAAATCCAAGCACTTGACCGTCCGCAGGTTGAAGTTAAAAAGTTTGTTCCAGGAATGGAACTTGAATTTACGGCGGAGACTGATATTCTTCCAGAAATCACTATTGGTGATTATAAGAAGCTGACAGCTAAAAAAGCTAAAGTCACGGTAACGGCAAAAGACGTTACTGAAATCATCGATCGTATGCGCCAAGGGTTTGCAGAAAAGAAGTCAGTTGACCGCAAGGTCAAAGATGGCGATGAAGTCGTCATCGATTTTGTCGGTAAGAAAGACGGTGAGGCTTTTGAAGGCGGAACGGCAACTGATTACACACTGACAATTGGTTCGAATCAGTTTATTCCAGGTTTCGAAGAGGGACTTATCGGACACAAGGCTGGCGATGAATTTGATCTAGACCTTGAGTTCCCGGCTGATTATCATGCGAAAGAACTCGCAGGTGCAAAAGTTGTGTTCTCGACGACCCTTAAAGAAGTGAAAGAAATCATCCTTCCTGAACTTAACGACGAGTTGGCTGCAAAAGCCGGTCCATTTACTTCTGTTGATGAGCTTGAGGCTGATATCAAACGAGAGATTACAAATCAAAAAGATCGTGAAGCACTTGATGCGCTTAAGGATGAACTCATTGATCAGCTGATTGAGGTGAGTAAAGTTCCTGTACCGGAGATTCTTGTGCAAGATCAGATGCGAAGTATCGAACAGGATATGACGCAGAATCTTATGTATCAGGGTATGAACCTCGATATGTACCTCGAAAGTAAAAAACTTACTAAGGAAGCATGGCAAGATGCTGAAGTAAAACCAGCCGCTGAAAAGCGCGTCAAAGCTGGTCTCGTTCTCTCTGAGCTCTCAAAGGTTGAGAAAATCACAGCCACTGACGAAGAGCTTGCAGTTAAGATTAACGAATATCAGCAGCAGTACGGTGATAAATCTGGCCAAGACTTTACGAAACCAGAGTTGCAGCGTGATATTGCAAATCGTTTGTTGACTGACAAGACAATTGATCGACTTGTTGAAGTTAATGCATAAATAACTGCGCTTCATTCAAATAGCCGCTTGCTTCCTCTTTTCGGAAAACGCAAGCGGCTTTTGATTTCAGTTCACTCGGACTGGGTATCTACCTGTTGGTGTCGCTGCATGAGCGCGAAGGTCAATATTGCCGGCAATCCTATACAGACGATGACGATATCGATCACACCACAGTCGAACTGAAGCACGAACGCCTGAAACAGAAGCGAGAATATGAAGAACACGAGATACCACTGGGCTACGGGTAAAGATGAAACCATTCGATCTTTCATGACTCCTCCTATATTGGGTGCCGAGAGATGTATTGTGATAGTACTGTATGACTGCATAAAATACAAATTATTATATTGGCACTCTACTTCACAGAGTGCCAATATTCATGTATACTTTATATATAAACGAGGAGAAATTATGAAACCAAGTAGCTATCGATTTCCAACAGTGATTGAAAAAACGAGTGACGGCGAGCGAGCGTTTGATATTTACTCACGGCTTCTTAATGAGCGCATCATTTTTCTTGGAGAAGACGTTAACGAGCATACAGCTAATATTGTTGTTGCGCAGCTTATCCATCTCGCATACGAAGATCCGAAAAAAGATATTAAACTCTATATCAATAGCCCCGGTGGAAGTGTGTATGATGGTCTTGCGATCTATGACACGATTCAGTTTATCAGCCCAGATGTACAGACTATCGGGATTGGCTTGCAGGCGAGTATGGGTGCATTTCTTCTCTCGAGTGGCGCGAAAGGAAAGCGATTTGCGCTTCCGAATAGTCGTATTATGATTCACCAGCCAAGTAGTGGGACGCAAGGCAAGATTACTGATCAAGAGATTACACTTCGCGAAGGGTTGTTCTTGAAGCAACGGCTCAATGAGATTCTCGCTAAAAACACTGGTCAGAAACTTGCTAAGATCGAGAAAGATGGAGATCGCGATTTTTGGATGAGTGCCGAGGAATCGGTTAAGTACGGGCTTATCGACGGCGTTATTACGAAAGCATAAGTATTTCATGTATAATGGGGCGAATGCCTCACTCTGATCACTACATACATCTTAAGCGACCAAAGCTATTCAAAAAGAAACTGACGCCGTTTGATGCGATTGTCATGTGCGTTTCGGTTGCATACCCTCTAAGTGCGCTTCCTCAGGCAATTGCCGTCTTTCAAGGTCATGCTGAGGGTGTGTCACTGATTTCTTGGCTCAGTTTTCTGGCCTGCGCGACCTTGTTTCTGATCTATGGCCTGAAGAACAAAGTGTATCCGATGATCATTTCAAATACGTTGTGGATTGCTATGGACGGGCTTGTGGTTGTCGGAATACTTACTCAAATGCGTATGTAATCTTTACAAAAGAAATAGCGCACCGTAGAGATATGGTGTGCTATCTCTACGGTGCGCAGGTGTGCGATTAGGTGTAGGCTAGTTCGCTGGTACTTCCTGACTTCTTCTGCTCGTGCGCGAAGGCGCAGTGGACGAGAATGCCAGAACCGAATGCCGCCAACATCGGAGCTGCGATCATGAGCCATGTGGTCCAGTTGATCGGAACTTCGAAGAACGTGGGATGATGCGGAAGCGGTATGGATACGCCACTGTTCTGATCGATGACGAGGTCGCCGTCGATCATGTATCCGTCCGCGTTGGGCGGGACCGAATACGTGGTTGCTTGCCGTGCCGCATTCACTTCGTTCACGGCGCTCGTGTACGTGATGTACTGCGCGATAACGTAGCTGATTGCTAGCGAGACGGCGTTGACGATCATGCAGGCGATGTTGTACGAGGTGAAAATTACTTTGTTCACGAGGTTCCCTTCAGTCGGTGAGAGATCGAACAATGATTTCATTATAGCATAAGTATTATAAAATGTCAACTATTTGTAGTATTCACTATTACAAAAGCCTTGATTATTTATACAAAAAAGAGGACAATAGATACTAAGAAGTAGTGTAGCTTGGAAATCTATGTCTCGATATAGATCATGTCTGGTGGCAACAGAGGTGAAACCAACGCTTAGTGAATCTTCCGGCCAAATTCACTAACAACAATTAAATGCGAGGAAAAAATCTATGGCGAAAACTAAGCCTACTAGTGGCGCGCGCGTATTCTTTACGAGTGAAGATACAGCGCTCCCTATTCCAGATCTCATTGCTCACCAAAAGGACAGCTGGCGTGAATTCGTCGAAACTGGCCTTAGTGAGATTTTTGCAGAGCTAAATCCAATCGAAGACTATACTGGTCAGAAACTTGAACTTCGTTTCAAGAACTATGCATTCCAGAATCCAAAAGTCACCGAACAGGAAACAAAAGAGAATAATCTTACTTTTGATGCGCCATTGCACGTTAACGTGGAGTTAACAAACAAGGTAACTGGTGAAGTCAAAGAACAAGAAATCTATCTTGGTGATTACCCATGGATGACTGATCGCGGAACCTTTATCATTAATGGTACTGAGCGTGTGGTTGTTTCTCAGCTTATCCGAAGCTCGGGTGTATTCTTTACAGCTGACGTCGTTGCTGGCCGAAACAACTATGGTGCGAAACTTATTCCAGGCCGTGGTGCATGGCTCGAGTTCGAGACATCATCTGCTGGCGTACTCTACGTCAAAATCGATCGCCGTCGCAAACTTCCTGTAACAACACTGCTTCGTGCACTTGGTCACAATAAGACAAGCGAGATTAAGAGCATCTTCGAAGATGTTGACACCGGTGATCTTAAGTACATCGATGCAACGCTCGAAAAAGATCCAGCACGTGGTTCAAACGAAGCACTTATCGAAGTCTACCGACGTCTTCGTCCAGGTGATCTTGCGACAGTCGACAATGCTCGTTCAATGATTGAGCGAATGTTCTTTGATTTCAAACGATTCGACTATAGCCGAGTCGGACGTTACAAGCTTAACCAACGCCTTGGTTTGGAAGTTGCCAACACGACTGAAAATCGTGTCTTCCAGATGAGCGACCTTGTTGCGATCATCAAAGAATTGATCCGCCTTAATAACACTCAAGATGCGCCAGACGATATCGATGCGCTTTCTAATCGTCGTGTGAAACTCGTTGGTGAATTGGTTGCACGTCAGTTCCGCGTTGGTATGCTCCGTATGCAACGCAACGCAATGGACCGCATGAGCATGAGTGATATCGAAAATGTTACTCCAGGTCAGCTAATTAATGCTCGTCCTGTTGTTGCTGCGGTTCGCGAATTCTTTGCAAGTTCACAGCTTTCACAGCTTATGGACGAGACAAACCCACTTGCTGAGCTTTCACACAAACGACGCTTATCATCAATGGGTCCTGGTGGTTTGAGCCGTGAACGTGCCGGATTTGATGTTCGCGATGCTCACCCAACTCATTACGGCCGACTTTGTTCGGTGGAAACACCAGAAGGTGCCAACATTGGACTCGTATTGAACCTTGCAACATATGCACGTGTCAACGAATACGGATTTATCGAAACGCCTTACATTAAGGTAACTGATGGTAAAGTAACAGATGAAGTTGTCTACATGGACGCAAGCCAAGAAATCGTCGAAGTTATCGCCGATGCCGGTGCAGAACTCAACGCCGATGGTAGCTTTGTTGCAGAGCGCGTGAGTGCTCGTAACGGACTCCTTCCTGAGCAAGTTGACGTTTCGGAAGTTACCTATATGGATGCAGCGCACAAGCAGATCCTTGGCCCACCAGCCGGACTCGTGCCATTCATCGAGAAAAACCGTGTCGACCGATCTTTGACTGGTACGAACATGCAGAAGCAGGCAGTACCGCTTCTTGCCCCTGAAGCTCCAACAGTTGGTACTGGTATCGAAGCAGAAATTGCTAAGAACACAAGCCAGCTTGTGACTGCCGAGAGCGACGGAGAAGTTGTCCGCGCTGACGGTGATGAAGTTCACGTTAAGTACAAAGATGGTGTTAAGATTTACGAGCTCGTTCACTTTGCGAAATCAAATGACGACCGTTCAATCAACCAAAAAGTTCGCGTACTTCGCGGTGACAAAGTAAAAGCCGGCGATATTCTTATCGAAGGTGCATCTGTTGCCGAGGGTGAGCTTGCACTTGGTCGTGACCTTACTGTGGCCTTCATGCCATGGGGCGGCTACAATATGGACGACGCGATTGTACTTTCTGACCGTATTGTTAAAGAAGATGCTCTTACAAGTATCAATATCAAGGACTACACAGTTGAAGTTCGTGAAACAAAGCTTGGTCCAGAGATTGTCACGCGGGACATTCCAAATGTATCTGAAGAGTCACTTCGCCACCTCGACGAAAATGGTATTGTACAGATTGGTTCTGAAGTCAAAGCCGGTGACGTCCTCGTTGGTAAGATTACACCAAAGGGTGAGCAAGAGCTTAGTTCTGAAGAGCGGCTCCTTCGTGCGATCTTCGGTGAAAAAGCCAAAGACGTTCGCGATACATCTCAGCGCATGAACAATGCCGGTGGTGGTAAAGTTGTCGGCGTAAAGATCTTCTCACGTGAGAATGGTCATGAACTCAAAGCTGGTGTATTGATGCAGATTCAGATCTTTGTTGCACAGCTCCGTAAGATTTCAGTCGGTGACAAGCTTGCGGGTCGACACGGTAACAAGGGTGTTGTAGCTCGAATTCTTCCTGTAGAAGATATGCCATTCATGGAAGATGGAACACCTGTTGATGTGGTATTGAATCCACTCGGTGTCCCAAGTCGTATGAATATCGGTCAGCTGTTTGAAACTCACCTTGGTATGGCAGCACGTGCTCTTGGCTACAAGGTCGCAACGCCACCATTTAACGGTGTTCTTGATCAAACAATCAGTGACGAGCTTGAAAAAGCAGGTTACGCACGTGACGGGAAATCACAGCTCTACGATGGCCGTACTGGTGACGCATTCGAAGAACGAACAACAGTTGGTGTGATGCACATTATTAAGCTTCACCACATGGTGAGTGACAAGATCCATGCTCGTTCAACTGGTCCATACACTATGGTCACGCAGCAACCACTTGGTGGTAAAGCACAAAACGGTGGACAGCGATTTGGTGAGATGGAGGTGTGGGCACTTGAAGCATACGGTGCTGCAACAACACTCCAGGAAATGCTCACAATCAAGTCAGACGATGTCTATGGTCGTGCAAAAGCCTACGAATCAATCATCAAAGATGAAGTGATCGTTGGTCCAAAGCTTCCAGAATCATTCAACGTCCTCGTCAAAGAGCTCCAAGGACTCGGCCTCCGCGTCGACCTCCTCGATGAGTCAGAAGATGCGGTCATTGATGCCGAAGAGGTTATTGCTGAAGCAGGTCCAGCCGACAAATCTGTTCCAATAGATTTTGTTGTCGACGATACTCCTGAAACAGTACTTGATGAAGCAGATGAGATCGACTTCGATGAAGACGGGCTCACAATTGAAACAGCAGAAGAATTTAATGACGAAGTGAAGGAGGCGTAATATGTCGAAAGTTATGGCCGGAACTGGTATTGCAGATTTTGACGCGGTTCGCCTAGCAGTAGCAAGTCCTGAGGACATGCTCAAGTGGAGCCACGGTGAAGTCACAAAACCAGAGACAATTAATTACCGAACCCAAAAGCCAGAACGAGATGGGTTGTTCTGTGAGCGAATTTTTGGACCAGTAAAAGATATCAACCCACACGACAGCAAGCTCAAGGGTGTTCGATCACGTGAAGCTGCTATTGATAAGAATGGTGAGCTTGTTACCAAGTCTATCGTTCGTCGCGAACGAATGGGTCACATCAACTTAGCTGCACCTGTTGCGCACATTTGGTTTATGCGTGGTACGCCATCTGCGATGAGCCTACTTCTTGGTATTACTGTACGTAACCTTGAACGCGTTGCTTATTTTGCAAGCTATGTCCTTTTGAACGTAGACGAAGTAAAGCGTGATCAATACCTCTCAGACCTCGAAGCAGAGACAGAAGCAGGCCGTGCAGCGATCAAGATTCGTTACGAGCGTGATGCTGATGTAGAAGGTGCTGATATTAAAGCACTTGCTGAAGCACAGTCACGTGAAGTTGAAGAGCTTAACGAAAGCTACAATGTCAAGAAAGCTCAACTCGATAGCCTCGTAAAGGGTGCTCTCATGAATGAGACAGATTTTCGTAATCTTCCTGAAGAGTACGAAGAACTTGCTGACGTCGGCATGGGTGGAACTGCACTCAAAGCCCTTCTCGATGAAATTGATCTTAACGTACTTATCAAGCAGCTTTCTGAGGAAGTTGAAAGTGCTAAGGGTCAACGTGAGAAGAAACTATTGAAGCGACTCAAGGTACTTGAAGGTATGGAAGCAGCTGGTATTAAACCAAACAGTCTCTGTTTGACAGTGTTACCTGTTATTCCTCCGGATCTTCGCCCTATGGTGCAGCTTACAGGTGGCCGTTTTGCGACAAGTGACCTTAATGACCTTTACCGTCGTGTTATCAACCGTAATAATCGCCTTAAGAAACTTATCGACCTTAATGCTCCTGAAGTGATTCGTCGCAACGAAATGCGTATGCTTCAAGAAGCTGTTGATGCGCTAATTGACAACTCAGCTGCTCGTGGTGGCCGTGCGGTCAATGCAACAGGTGGCCGACGTCGCCTTAAATCAATCAGCGATATGCTCAAGGGTAAGCAAGGTCGTTTCCGCCAGAACCTTCTCGGTAAGCGTGTTGACTACTCGGGACGTTCAGTTATCGTTGTTGGTCCTAAGCTAAAAATTCATCAGTGTGGTCTTCCTAAGCAAATGGCACTTGAGTTGTTCAAGCCATTTGTTATTAGCTGGCTTATTCGTGGCGAACACGCGCACAACATTCGTTCTGCAACTCGTTTGATCGAATCAGGCGATGCGCTCGTATGGGATGCACTCGATGCAGTGATCGAAGGCAAGTACGTTCTCTTGAACCGTGCACCGTCACTTCACCGCCTCTCAATCCAGGCATTTATGCCAAAGCTTGTCGAAGGTAAAGCGATCCAGCTCCATCCACTTGTTGCAAACGGATTCAACGCCGATTACGATGGTGACCAGATGGCTGTTCACTTGCCACTATCAGAAGATGCACAGCGTGAAGCTCGTGAGTTGATGAGTGCGACAAACAACCTTCTTAAGCCAGCTGACGGTGCTCCGGTACTTAACATCGGACAAGACGTTGTGCTCGGTAACTACTATCTTACCTACGAGAAGCCAAGTGCGCAGACTGAAACACGAAAACCGTACAGTTCTGTTTACGAAGCTGAAATGGCGTATGACAACAAGAAGCTACAGCTCCAAACTCCAATTCGACTCTTTGCAAAGGGTGAGATCCGCGATACGACACTCGGTCGTGTGTTCTTCAACGAAATTCTTCCTGCAGATTTTCCGTTTGACAACGGCATCCAGAGTAAGAAGCAATTGAAGAAAGTTCTTGCAAAGATCTTCGACGTCTATGGGCCAATCGAAACTGCAAAGACTGCCGATCGCATGAAGGGACTTGCGTTCCGATTTGCAACAATCGCCGCTGTGTCAACAGGTAAAGACGACTACCTCAACTTTACTGAAATCCCAGAGTTTGTCTCTGAGGGTGACGATCGAACATCGCAAATTTCTGAGCAGTTTGACCAAGGTCTGATCACCGACGAAGAGCGATACAACCTTACGGTGCAGGCATGGCGAAATGTCGACCGCAAAGTGACTGATTTCCTCCAGAAGGAACTCAAAAACATGGATACAAGTATCTCTGTCATGGTTAACTCCGGTGCTCGTGGTGATATCTCAAACGTGAAGCTTGCAAGCGCTATGATCGGTATCATGGTCGACGCAGCGAGTCGTGAGATTGAGCTTCCGATCCGCTCGAGCTACAAGCAGGGTCTCTCATCACTTGAGTCATTCGTGGCAACACGTGGTGCTCGTAAGGGTCTTATCGATACAGCCCTCAAGACAGCCGATTCAGGATACCTGACTCGTCGTCTTGTCGATGTATCACAAGACGTCTTTACGGTTGTTGATGAAGCTGGTGATGACGAAGGATTCGCTATCTACCGTGCTGAGTCTGAAGAAACAATGATTGACTTCTCAAACCGTTTGACTGGTCGTTTCACTGCTGAAGCAGTTCCAGGCCATGTCGAAGCTGATACGCTTATCACGCGAACTGTCGCTGATGGTATCCAAGCCGATGAGAAGATCGACTCTGTAAAGATTCAGTCTGTGCTATCGACAAAGAACCTCCGCGGTATTCCACAGAAGAGTTACGGTATTGATATGGCAACAGGTGTACTCGTTGATCGAGCGCAGCCAGTTGGTGTTATCGCTGCCCAGTCTGTCGGTGAGCCAGGTACGCAGCTAACGCTCCGAACCTTCCACGCCGGTGGTGTTGCTGGTGGAGACATTACACAAGGTCTTCCTCGTGTCGAAGAGCTCTTCGAAGCTCGTACTCCAAAGGGTCAAGCGCACATTACTGAAGTAACGGGTACTGTTGATGTCTGGGAAGATGGCAAGAAGTACATTGTTCAAGTTACTCCAGAAGCTGGACACGTTGAGCGCATCGCACTTGAAGGACGTACAGTCAGTGTCAAATCTGGCAGTAACGTCAAAGTCGGTGATGTTCTTGCAACAGCCGAAGGTGAAGCTCGACCGCTCGTTGCGCCATTTGATGGTGTTGTCGAAGTAGCCGAAGATACACTCGTACTTGCAGCAAACGCCAGTGCGCCGGTTCGTTACGAAATTCCGGGTTCAACGCAGCTTGTTGTTCGTGCAAACGACCAGGTTAAAGCAGGTGATCGCCTTACAATCGGTTCATTGAATCTTCATGATTTGATGCGACTTAAGGGTACTGAAGCGACACAACGCTACATTATCAACGAAGTGCTTCGTATCTATGCAGCACAGGGTCAAGACGTTGCTGATAAGCACCTTGAGATCATCGTTCGACAGATGTTTAGTCGTGTTCAGGTTGAGGATCCAGGTGATAGTACATTTGTAACTGGTGATATCGTCAGTAAGGCGGCGGTTGTTGACGCGAATTCAGAGCTTGCCCAGCAAGGTCGTGAACTCGTGCAATATACACAGCTCCTTCTTGGTATCACAAAAGTTTCTATCTGGTCAGATAGCTTCCTGTCAGCTGCATCATTCCAAGATACAACTCGTGTCTTGATCAATGCTGCAACGAGTGGACGCGTCGACCGATTGCATGGCTTGAAAGAGAATGTGATCATTGGACGTAAGATCCCAGTTGGTACCGGTGCAGTTCATGATGATGAAGTGCAAGAAGGTCTCAGCGAGGAAATTAGCGAAGATCTCGAACTCGCAGCGTAATGTATTAACGCGACAAAAAAGCCACTCTGAAACGAGTGGCTTTTTTGATTTCATGCAATACAAATAAAAGCTGTAATATTTATTACAAAAATAAGCATGAGCTGTTGAAAGCGGTTATGAATCGCGCTACTATAGATAGGTACCTATACCGGTAAGCACACAGGAGACAAAAATGGGACAAATCGACACGGTTCGTAAGATCAGGTCTGAAAAAGGCAATGAAATCCTGCCTTTGACTCAGCAGTTTTGCATCTTCTTAGGGAGACAAGGTAATGTCGTCCTATCCGAAGAAGATTCAGAAGACGCCGCTCAGTAGATCGTATCATGTAGATGAATAGTTTGACTCTCAGGTCGACCGATTCATATGACATGATAGCTACGAGTTCCAACTAGAAATGGAGTAGGATTTCATGACGAGCACCAGGCAAGTTGAGATCGAAACGTCAATCGTAGAGAAGGTGCAAAACGCAATACAGGCGCGTGGAGTGCTGAGGCAGAACCATAAGCTTGTTGCTGCCGTCAATAACGGCGACGCACCTGAAGCGGTACATGAGCTCAAGGCAATGATGCCCAATCTCATGACAGAGAGATTCCGTCACCGATTCATTTCGCCTCTCAGTCCAAGAAGTCACGACCCGCTTGAATCAGCAGCGGGTGAAACACTTCTCGAGGTCAACGATGAGTTTGAAGAGTTGCTCGATGTCATGAGTGCGTAATTTGCGCTGTTTTCCGTTCACCTCCCTGTGGGCACGCTCCCACCGAAAGTTGAGCTCGCTATGGACAGATCGTCTATGGCTTGAGCCCTTTCGGTGGGCTCGCTTTCGAAAATACACATAAAAACGCTTGTCTTGCAAAGATGGGCGTTTTTTGGTATGATTACAGATGAGTTTCCTCTTATCGAGCCAAGCGGTTGAAAGAATGTGTACTAACCAAACGGAGTTGATAGGAATGACACGAGGCGGGGATGCTGACCCCAAGTCGTACCGAGACACTTTCTGTCTCAAATTTTATATGTTAATAAAGGGAGTTTGCATTTAATGCCAACAATTAATCAATTGGTACGTAAGCCACGCCAGACTGCGAACAAGAAATCGAAGTCTCCAGCGCTTGGTCGTATCCACAATGCACTAAAAACTCGTTACTACGAGCAAAATGGACCACTTAAGCGTGGTGTTTGTATCAAAGTGACGACAAAGACACCAAAGAAGCCGAACTCTGCACTTCGTAAAGTTGCTCGTGTTCGTTTGACGAACCAGCAAGAAGTCTGGGCATATATTGGTGGCGAAGGTCATAACCTCCAGGAGCACGCTGTTGTGCTTGTTCGTGGTGGTCGTGTGCCAGACCTTCCAGGTGTTCGATATCACATCGTTCGCGGCGCTCTTGACCTTCAAGGTGTTGCAAAGCGTAAACAAGGCCGTTCTAAGTACGGTGCAAAGAAGGAAGATAAGTAGTCATGCCACGTAAAGTCACTAAAAAACTACAACGTGATCTCAAGCCAGATCGTAAGTACCAGTCAATTCTCGTACAGCGTCTTATTAACAAGTCAATGATTGACGGTAAGAAGCTTGTATCTGAGCGTGCAGTCTATGCGGCACTTGAGCAGGCGGCAAAGAAACTTGATAGTGAAGAGCCTCTCGAAGTTTTCGAGCGAGCCCTCAAGAATGTATCTCCAAGCTTCGAGGTTAAATCTCGTCGTGTTGGTGGTGCTAACTACCAAATTCCTTTCCCTATCCAGGGACACCGCCAGCTACACTTCGCATACACTTGGCTTGTCCAAGCGTCACGCGCTCGTAGCGGCATGCCTTACTCTCAGCGTTTAGCGCTCGAAATTGTCGATGCGCATAACGAAGCGGGAAGTGCCTTCAAGAAAAAAGAAGACACACACAAGATGGCAGAAGCAAACCGAGCATTTGCTCACTTTGCACGAAGCTAACACCTACTGGGTGCTAAAATACCTCTGATATATTTCAGAGGTATTTTGTTTTACACTATTTTTTCACGCCGCGCAGACATAGGTAATCATGGAGGTATGATTATTAGATTGTGAAAAGTGATAGAGGGTGAGCAGCGGAGAAATAATCGAAAATGAAAGTCCCGCCAATTACGGCGGGACTTTTTTCAAGGTCTATATCCAATATCTGGTTACTGAAGTACTGGAACGAATCCTGCGCCAACACTACCACGAGCAGTGATATCACTCAGCACTGGCTGTATAGCAAGTGATACGGTTGCTGAAAGATACGGAATTCCCTCTGGTTTTTGCACATATCCAACAAGCTTTCCATCGGATGTGTTTACCAGTGGTGCACCTGAGTCACCGTCAATTGCATAAGCAAAACTTTTAACAACATATGCATTTGTACCTGTTACAATTCCACATGTTTGTGCGGTTGTACGGCCTTCTTTACAAACGTTTGAGTACCATGGAGGTGTCGATGTTGCGACACCATTGATAGCCGTACGGCCAACAGTCTTGAGTGGTACAACTTTCGTTTTATCGAATTTTATGACAGCATAGTCACGATTTGCAGGGTTAGTATAATTAGCATTTGCACCTGAGAACTTATGATAGACGACAGTGCCTATGACACCTGCATCAGGATCATTTTCGCCAGTGACGTTTGCCCAATTAGGATCGTTAAGCGTCGTCTTTGCTGCTTCAGGGCAGTGTCCGACAGTTATTCCTACAAGATTACCTTGATTATCATTGCCGATAGTCGTAAGTGTACATCCCATAGCACTTTGCGTCCCAAATTTGATTCCTGACCCGCCGCCAATATAGGCTTTGCCGTTAAGCGCGTTTGTTGTTGGTGCGATAGTCGCCGTACCAATAAATGCAAGCGCTAATGCTCCCGTTAGTATTCGTTTCAATGTTTTCATACTTATACCTCGCTTAAAATTGTATCCTTAACCATTATACCAATAATCAATACTTCAATATTCAAATGAGATAATTC
>JACQGD010000011.1 GCA_016199685.1 Candidatus Saccharimonadota bacterium | reverse complement strand
ATCGTGGTTACGTCTCATTGTGTCACATATCACATAATAAGCACAAGTAGTATTTCTCATCCAAGCCTATAGGGTATACTTGTCTTATATGAATATTTATTTCTCCGGTATCGGTGGCGTTGGAATTGGTCCGCTTGCTGAAATTGCTTTGGATGCAGGTCACCACGTACAAGGATCAGACCCAGAAGAAAGCCCAACCACCGAGCGACTTACAAAGCGTGGTATTGCGATAAATAAAAAGCAAAAAGGAATGTTTCTGCAGGCAAGCCACGGCATGAGTCCGATAGACTGGTTCGTTTACTCATCTGCAGTGTCCGATGACCACCCAGAACTTGCTATGGCGCGGATGCTCGGCATAAAAACGTCAAAACGAGACGAACTACTCGCCTACCTCCTCAAAGAAACAGGACTAAAACTAATTGCCGTAGCTGGCACTCCCGGCAATACATGGACGTCTGCCATGCTCGTTTGGGCCATGCAACAGCTCGAAGTTCCTGTAAGCTATTCCGTCGGCAGTACACTCTCGTTTGGGCCTGGCGGCAAATATGATCCGGAAAGTAAGTATTTCATCTACGAATGTGACGAATACGATCGAAATTTCCTTCATTATTCACCATATCTTTCACTTATTACCTCGATCGATTATGATCATCCTGATATTTACAGTTCACCAGAAGAATATGTCAAAGCATTTGAACAATTTATTGGTCAATCAGAAAGTTCGATAATGTGGCAACATGACGGCAAACTGATGGAGGCTCACGACGGTATTTTACTTAAAGACAATGAAATCGTTGATATCAAGCTACCCGGCCTTCATACGCGCCAAAATGCCACTCTCGTCCTCAAAACACTCGAGAGACTCTCTATAGCTGGTGATTATAGTGCAGCCATTGAAAGTTTCCCAGGCGCTGACCGCCGTTTCGAGAAAATAGGCACCAACCTCTATAGCGACTATGGTCATCATCCAACCGAAATTGCCGCAACTCTCCAAATGGCGAGCGAACTTTCGGACCATGTCGTGCTCGTATATCAGCCACATCAAAACATTCGACAGCATGAGATTCGTACACAGTATACTGACTGTTTCGAACAGGCAGACACTGTCTATTGGCTCCCGACGTATCTTTCACGGGAAGATCCAAGTTTAGCTATATTGACCGCCGATGAGCTCACCGAAAATATTACCAATGTTGAGGACGTCTACTCTGCCGAGCTCGATGACGAACTATGGGAAGTCATACAGCAAGCTCGTGATGCGGGAAAATTAGTTATCTTCATGGGCGCTGGCACGATCGATACATGGCTCCGCAAACAATGGAACACACACCACGTCGCAAATGTACTCGTTCTCAACGACGAGGGTGCATTTGTCTTACAAAAACGTGACGACAAACCTGGTATTTCAAATCCAGGAAAGCTGACAGCTTTTGGCGGTGCAGTTGAGCCAAGCGACATTTCAAACCTCTCGGCAGCTCATCGCGAGATAAATGAAGAGACAAATTTAGATGTCTCAATCGATGATCTCGGATATTTCAAAATGTACCGAAAAACCCAAGAACTCCACGATGAAGACAGTTTCGTTTTCTTCTATATCCTTAATGGCGCTTCAACAGAAGGGCTCGAAATCTATGAAGGTCAAGGATTTGAGACGATTAATCAGAACGACCTCAATCATCACCCATTATCTCTCCTTGTCCGCACTGTTATAACAGAGTATACTCACCCACTCCTCTAAGCATTATGGAAGCATCTCCTATCACGACAATCCTCAGCGACGTTGGCGGAGTACTCATAAAAAATTATGACGCCACTATTGATGATGTCCGCATGCGTGTCGGACTACCCGAGGCTATCTTTCTCCCAATCTGGCAAAGAGAGGTAAAGATCTTCGGCAGCTACGGCGATGAGGCGAGATTGTGGAAAGCGTTCGCGGCGCAAGGTGGCGCTACTATTGAACCTGACGGATCTATTTTCACGTCAGGATTCGAAGACAATCTTCAGATTTATCACCAAGTAATCGAAGTAATGGAACAAAGCGGCAAAACACTTTCAATACTATCAAATACGATTCCACCTCACGCAAAAGTACTTTCAAATCGTGGCGTATACGACGCATTCGATCCGCAGAATGTATTCCTTTCGCATGAGATTCATGAACAAAAACCAGATCTTGCTGCGTACGCGGTGGCCATCGAAAAACTTGAAACCAACCCTGAGAACATTCTGTTTATTGACGACTCCGAAGCAAATCTTGTCACCGCTCGTCGCATGGGTATGCAAACACTTCTTTCCGCTGGTGATGAACCGACAATCGTCGCATCACTGACGAAAATATTATCAAGAACTGCGTAGTTCTTCTGTATATTCTTCGAAGAAAAAAGTATCTCGAAAAAATGCTCGAGCAATGATCTCCTGTACTGCTGGTGCGAGGGTGAGTTGACCGATCTTATGCGGTCGAAACCATTGGAGCGTTTGGCTTACTTGGATATCATCGTACTCAAAACGAAACACATGCGCAAGCGTGGTCATAACACCCTCACCTTCATGAAATACGCGTATATAGCAATCCCCCGCCTGCTCAACTTGCGCATTTTGAACACCTACTTTTTCGAGCGCCTCACGCATTGCAGCGTGTGTAACAGATGCGTCGTCGACATGGAATGATAGCTAAATAAGTTTGTGTCAGTTCGAGGCGGTCGCAGGTCACGAAAGCGAGCATGTTTTTGATAGAGCAATATTGCAATAATATGCTTCTGGATAGTATGCGTAATGGGAACTTGCTCAATCATATTTGACTCAAAATAAACTTTCTATACTCTTTCATAGTACCAGAATATAGTGAATATGTAATCTGTTAATACGAAAGGTTTATGAATTACTATCATGACAAATAAATTAACTGCAAATAAGGAATTTGAGCAAAAACCAAATCAAGAAATTGAGCAAAAATTCATCCCACTTTTTCCAGAGCAATTAAGTAATTGGCGAGAACAATCGGTACCGATTGAGCAACTTTACATGAGCCATCCATCAGAGGAATATAGCTTGCGCCTTCGAGAATCGTTTACAGCAAGCGGCTCCGCACTCTACACCGCTACCCTCAAAAATCGTGGCGAAACCACGCAAGATGGATTGAAGCGCTTAGAAATTGAGACGGAAATATCGGCTGAAACCTATGCACACTACCGTGCAAACGATGCATACCCGGTTCTACAAAAGTTACGTGCTTCTCCTATGAAAAACATCGATATTGATTTTTACAGTAATGGCGAAATAACGGTTGAATCCGAGCATCCCATTAGCCTCACATCGTTTCTCGGCAGACACCCGATAGCACTCGATGAACGAACTGGCGACAGAAGCGTCGACAACGAGCACAGGGCACATTTTGATTATCGTAAAAAACACGATGGCGAAGAAACGTTGCAACCACTCGAACAATTCGACGCTGCACTCTCACTCGCCCGAGAAATCTATCAATATCACATAAGCAATAGACTAGTGGTCGCAACAATTCATGGTCGCTCTGGGTCCGGGAAAAGTACACTCGTTCGTGAAGTTGCGCATGAACTACACGAAACAGTCCCTCGTATCATTACACTCTCAACCGATGACTACCATGTCGGCAAAACATTTTTAGAGGCACATAATGATGGTCGACCATGGCAAGATTGGGACGCAGAAATCGTCTACGATCTCGACCTTCTTGCAGCTGACCTAAAGAAGCTACAGAAGGGCGAATCTATTGCCACTCGTCGATTTAATTTTATTACCGAAGAGCCAGAAATCACTGGAAGAATCGAGCCGACAGGCGAACGGACACTCGTACTACTTGAGGGAATTTATGCAGGGAGTAACAAGTTCGATAGCATTGCACGGGTTCGCCACGAAGTCCAGACTCCCCTTGCGACAAGTATCGGTCGACGGCTTGCTCGGGATTTTAGCGGGGAGCGTGTCAATGACTCGCTGTCTAGTCCAGAAGTTGTGCTACGCTACATGCTTGAAAATGCCGAACCGGCGTATCAGGCACAAAAACAATAACTCGTTTCGCTACTGTCAATTTAACAGGTATGATTACAAGGAGGCTTTTACGAAGTTCGTCGGAATACCTTCACCAAGCCACCGCTCTTCATATGCAGTTTTGATTTTATAATCCTCGCTCAGCTCAGACTCGTGAAGGTCGAATGACAGCTCGTCGATATGCCATTTCTCATCGACAAATTGCTCGAGACTCCAGAGAAAGAAATCCCGTGAATCGTGTTTGAGATAAAAACTACCGCTTGGCTTGAGTAGTGTCTTGTAGCGCTGCAAATAATTTGGATGAGTCATACGGCGTCCTGCAGATCGCTTTTTTGGGAAAGGATCGGGAAATGTCAGCCAGATCGACTCGAGTGAAGCAGGCTCGAACAACTCAGGAAGTTGATCGGCACGTGCGCGGACAAAAAGTATATTGGTCAGTCCAAGTATCTCAGCTTCAGCTGCGCCTTTTTGCAGACGGTCAGCTTTGACATCGACTGCTACAAATACCTTATTCGGATATTTCGCCGCAAGTTCGACACTAAAATGTCCCGTTCCAGCACCCAATTCGATGACATCAACATGTCGCTTTACCCATGCGTCGCCTTCGAAACAGAGCGGTGAGTTAGCAAACAATGCAAATTTATATTTTTTGCGCTTGCGGGTAATGATGAAATCGCTTGGGTCAATCATTGCTTAGCGAAGTTGTTCGAAATCACCATTAGAAGTCATAATAAATAGGCTTGATGGCTTCGTTTCAAACGCAACACCGCCATCGGCATAAAAATCGACACGGTCGCCAAAGTAGCCCTCAGCTTCGCCAATCGAGCGAGCCGGTGGACTTCCCTGCGGATTTGCACTCGGTGCAATAAGTGGACCAGTTTCGCGAAGCAATCGTCTTAGTACATTGTTATCCGGTATGCGATACGCGACTCCACTGCTCCCACGAGATAGCCATTTTGGAGCGAGTAGCGAAGGGATGATGATACTATTTTTACCAGGCCATTTGCCGTCAACTGTTTCATCGACACCTACAGGAAGTGGGTCATACAGCTGTGATACGTCTGCGATCAAAACGATCGGCGGCTTTGCATCACTGCGACCTTTGAGTTCGTATACCCGCGTAACTGCGGCTTCGTCATCAGCTTTTGCGACAACTCCGTAGAGTGTATCGGTGAGTACTATTCCTATGCCACCACTACTAAGAATTTCAACTAATTTAGGGGATGAGTTATCAGGAAACACTATCATACATCTGCTATACTATCACATATGGATGGGATCGTAACGTGGGCGCATGACCTTGTAGTCATGGCTGTACCAAAAATAAACAGTTGGATTTATGGCACGGCCGATGAACCTGGACACGGGGTGTCTATCATTACGATTATTATTATCGGCGCTCTGAGTTATTACATTGGAGGCCGTCTTCTCGCGCAAGTTGTCAAACGGGCCGTGCGCAGTACTCGTCACCGTGAATGGCACAAAAAAGATGTTGAAAAACGTCAAAATACACTTGCTGCACTCTTCGTCAATGTGTGGCGCATTATCATTATCATTACCGTCATTTATTCGCTTTTCAAAGAATTTGTTCCTGATGCGGATAAGATCCTTGCACCACTTTTTGCGAGCGCTGGCATCATAGGCGTGGCAATTGGATTCGGTGCGCAATCAGTTATTAAAGACTTTTTATCTGGTATCTTTATCATTAGCGAAAATCAATACCGTGTTGGTGATATTGTCGACATTGAAGGCGCGAGTGGCACTGTTGAGCGAATTGGGTCTCGTAGCACCGTCATTCGTGATGTCGATGGGAACGTCCATTATTTTCCGAACGGCATGGTACAGCATGTCATAAATAAAACAATGGGCTACAGCATGGCAAGATTCATTGTCGCTATCCACCCATCATCAGATATCGATAAAGCCGTCGACATCATTAATACGCTCGGTACGACACTCGCAGGCGAAGAAAAATGGAAATCAAAAATCATTGAAGCCCCAGCATTTGTCTCGCTGGGTGAGCTAACGGGAACATCCGTCGAAATTATTATCGCTGGAAAAACACAACCATCCGATCAGTGGTCAGTTATTGCAGAGATGCGTCGCCGACTTTTACAGGCACTCGAAAATAACAATATCGACCTTGCTGTGCTTCCAAGTATTGGCATTCCTGGTCAGCAAAAAAAGAAATAATTACTCTGCATCGTCTGTCGAATCAGCAATATTGAGCGCACTATCACTCAGTACATCGCTATTAAACGCATCGACGGTCGTCGCTTCTTTGGCACGCTCTTGGTATAGCTTGTTAAAATCATTGAGTGTCTTATCTTCGACAACACCCGATGACGGGAAGCCTTTGTACGGATCTTCGGGCATTGTCTGATCACGAACCGATTGATACCCCGGGCGGCTCAAGTCAACTTGCGCCGTACCGCTACTAAAATACATAGTGATGCTCACCGAGACTAGGAATAGCGCAATCGTAATACTTCCACCAATCAGCATTACAAATCGAAGTTTATTGTGTCGTCCCATTACTGTTCTCCCTTCGCCTGGCCGCTTGAACACTGTGT
>JACQGD010000094.1 GCA_016199685.1 Candidatus Saccharimonadota bacterium | reverse complement strand
GGGTGATGCTTCGTGGGAAATGTCGCTACTGCCACAAGCGAATTGGATGGTTTGAGCCGTTGATGGAAGTTGGGGTGGCGCTATTTTTTGTTGTGTCATATACATGGTGGCCATATGAACTCACGACGGTAATTGCTATTGCACAGTTTATCTTATGGCTTGTATGCGGAGTGGGGCTTGTCCTATTACTTGCCTACGATGCAAAATGGTTTCTCTTACCTGATGTTGTGGTTTTTCCACTTATGGGACTCGCCTGTGTTAGTGCTGTGCTTACGATTATTGGTGCCGAGAGTCTCAGCGCGGCGATTGTTAGTATTATTGGCTCCCTATGTATTCTGAGTGGTCTGTACTTTGTACTGTACATCGTATCTAAGGGAGCTTGGGTAGGGTTCGGTGATATTAAACTCGGTATCGTTCTTGCCTTGCTACTGGCAGATTGGAAGCTGGCGTTACTCGCACTCTTTTTGGCTAATGTTATCGGTATGATGGCTGTACTACCTGGTATGTTGAGTAAGAAACTTACTCGTAGCTCTCATGTTCCGTTTGGCCCAATGTTGATAGGTGGTTGGCTACTGGCTGGTCTATTTGGCAATAGTATTATTAATTGGTACTTCAACCTTGTTCTTTTCTAGGTCAAAAAGCTCGATTCGAGATTATGCTTATGCTATAATGAGCCCAAATGGGCAACCAAAAGCAAAAAGGATTTACGATCATCGAAGTGGTGCTGTTTCTGGCAATCAGTTCACTTCTGTTGGCCTCACTGCTTTTCGGCATTAATACGAGCATCAATCAACAACGTTATAAAGATAGTGTCGTTTCTCTCATAGGCTTATTGCAAGAACAGTACACACTTGCGGCCAATGTAAATAGTCAGCGTACATCAGAATGGACGTGCGACGTTGATGCTCCTGCCGTTAGTCCTGCCGCGGACAATGCACGGGGAACGACTGACTGTGTTGTCGTGGGACGGCTTGTGCAGATTAAAAACGGTGATGCTGTCACGACGGCAAACATAGTTGCCTATAAGGTGAATGAAGCACTTCTAAAAGCCTCTTCGAGTGACATACAAGCATTTACCGACGCAGTGGAGCTTGCAGCACTTACTGATACTTCCGGTACCTCAGCGGTAAGTGTTGTCGACAGCTATACTCTTAATTGGGGTTCAAAAGCTAAGATACTCAATCGAGTTGGTGACGTTGTGGGGTCGGGAGATGCAATTACGATTGCAATTCTTCGCTCACCAGTAACGGGTACAACGAGTACCTACGTCGTCAATGAGGCAACACAAGACTGGGATGGGAAGATTGTGACACAAACATCTCGTGATCGAGCTGCTATTATCTGTCTTGTGCCTCCGGGAGCGTTAGCTGGTGGGCAGCAGGCTGTACTTGTGAATGCGGCAAGTTCAAACGCTTCGGGGGTGTCGCAGCGACCAGGAGTAGCAGGATGCTAAGGGCAAGAGAAAAAGGGGATACGATTATCGAGGTATTGTTTGCGATAGCTGTATTTAGTCTTATTGCTGTCGGTGGACTGTCAATAATGAATCAAGGCACAGCACTTGCTCAACGAGCGCTTGAAATTAATCTTGTTCGCCAGCAAATCGATACGCAATCAGAGGCCATCCGCTACATTAACCAGTCATACGTTGCTGATTTCGGTAAAAACGGTACGCCAACACAGCTATGGAACCAAGTTGCCGTCAATAACGCAGTGAGTTCAGCAGCGGACTTCGATGCAATCGTTGTCGATGGAAGATGTGTATTACCAGCTAAAGCATTTGCAATTGATACAACGAAAATGGCCACCAACCCCTTGCTGTCTCCAACGGCCACTCCAGCAACATATTCAAAGATACGCTACGATGCGCCTCTTCCAAGGGCAGAAGGAATATGGGTTCAGGCGGTTAAGCGGTCTGGTACTGGATTCTATGATTTTCATATTCGCGCATGCTGGGATAGCCCTGGACGCTCGAGTCCAATGACATTAGGAACGATTGTGAGGTTATATGAGCCGGCGGGATAAAAATAAAGGATTTACGATTATTGAGTTGACGCTTGCGATGGCATTTGTGTCGATGCTGCTTGTGGCGATTGCTATGACTGTTATTCAAATTGCAAACATTTATGCAAAAGGATCAACGCTTAAAGAAGTAAATCAGCTTGGCATGGCGTTGAGTCAGGACATGCAATCGTCGATCAGCTCGTCGAGCCCGTTAACACTAGGCGATGGATCTCCTGACTATAGAGAAATAAGAGCAATTGGTGATAGTTCTAAAGTAGCGGGCGGTCGACTATGTACAGGAAATATTAGCTACATATGGAATTTTGGAGAGTATCTAACGAGACCTGTCAACGAGTATGAAACAGGCGGTGACATACTTCGTCTCGTTAAAGTTGATGATAAGGGAAAGGTATATTGTAGTGACCTTACTAAAAAAGTCGTAAAAGCAAATGCAACAGAGATGCTGATGGATGGTGAGCGTGAAGTAGCGCTCCAGTCATTCTCAATCGTAGAAGCAGCACGCGATGCTGTCCTCCAGCAGGGTTTGTACAAGATTACTATGGAGGTTGGTACGAATGATCAGGCTGCACTTGAAACAAATACGACGAGTGGTGCGATTGATAGCGTCGATACGTCGTGTAAAGCGCCAAGTGATGAAGTTGCATTCCAAGACTACTGTGCTGTTAATAAGTTTGAATTTACTGCTCGTGCGGGCAACAGGGGAGCTCTATAATGATCAAATATGAACAAAAAAATGGTTCAAGTAGAGTGTTTCAAAGAGGCGCCGTGTCACTTTTCGTTGTTATATTCACAGCTCTGCTTGTGACCATTATTACTGTAAGCTTTATAGCGTTGATGATCCAAGGGCAAAGACAGGCGACGTCGGAAGATCTTTCTCGGAGTGCATATGACTCTGCGCAGGCTGGTGTCGAAGATGCAAAGCGTGCGCTTGTAGAGTATAGCGCGGCATGTACGGGTGGAAATGTACAACGATGCACAGATCTCGACCAAACTTTTAAGCAAGGAAGCTGCAGAACCCTTCAGGATGCGGGCATTGCTAATACGACAGAGAATGAGGTACTTATCAAGCAGCAGGAAGGCGACAAGCAGCTGCAGCAAGCATATACTTGCGTCAAACTGACAACCGATAGCCCTGACTATATCGGTACTCTCGATACGAGTACTTCTCGGCTTGTGCCGCTTCGCGGCGTGAGTGATTTCAATCGAATTACATTGGAATGGTTTATGGAGTCTGACTTACAGAAAAATGACGATGATACGACACCTACTACGGTGACATTACCAACGACTGCAGGTGCCCAGCTCCCTGCGCTTGCTGATTGGCCGAATAATCAGCCGGCACTAGTCCGATCTCAGCTCATACAGTTCGGAACCAGTGGTTTTCGATTGACTGACTTCGATGCTGCTGTTGATGGAAAATCTAATGCAAACACACTTTTCCTTTATCCAAGTGGCGCTATCGACGAAGGAGTTCCAGCGGGAACATTTAATTTCTCAAACGACATACGTAAATCTCAAGACACGCGCAACCTTAGTCAAGTAAAATGCTCAAATACGTTTACTGCTTATTATGCATGCAAGGCAACGATAACGCTTCCTCAGGCTGTTGGACAAAATGATGCAAAAAGAACTGCGTACCTTCGGCTGAGTGCTCTGTACGGTACGGGCAACAATTTCCGAATACAGCTCTTTAATAATGCTACACAAGTTAACTTTGCGGGCGTACAGGCAATTGTCGACTCAACCGGTCGTGCAAACGATCAGTTCCGACGTGTGCAAAGTCGAGTTGAACTCGATGGGAGTGCCTTCCCGTACCCTGAAGCAGCAGTAGAAGTGACTGGCAATCTATGTAAGACATTCCTCGTCACGGATAACCCTGCAGACTACAACGATGGCGGTTGCCGACCGGATGAGTATACGACAAATTAATGCTGATACAGAATCTTATGATTCTGTATCACTATGAAACTTCTCATAGATTTCACGAAGATGTTCATCGGTAACGTGGGTATATACTTGGGTTGTACTGATATTGCTATGGCCAAGCATGCTCTGGACGCTTCGTATGTCAGCTCCATTCATGAGTAAGTCAGTTGCATAGCTATGGCGGAGTGTGTGAGGACTGACGTGCTTGGTTATGCCAGCTAATCGCGCGTACTTACTAAGGATACGCTGTATACTTCTACTCGTGAGTCTCCGATAGTCACCACTATTTGATGATATGACATTGCGGCTGTAGCTGATAAAGAGGGGAGGAAGTGAATCAGTTCTTTCTTCGATGTAGTTCATTACATGAGCTGCAGCTGATTCACCTATGAACACTGGACGGTCTTTTTGTCCTTTTCCTCGAACCATAAATTCGCGCCGCTTTGTATTAATGTGATCACGATTTAAGTTGACCAGCTCAGAGACACGAAGACCGCTAGAGAAGAGGAGCTCGATAATAGCCCTGTCTCTTAGCCCTGTCTCATCGTTTAGGGGTACGGTCGCAAGGACGCGTTCTACTTCATCGTAGTGAAGGAACGTTACTTGCTTGCGAGATACTTTTGGAAGGATTATCTTTTCAGGACTGAGGCTCGGAATGTCACGACTTGAAAGGTAGTTTAAAAACCCCCTGAGCGCGATTAAATGGTAGCTTTGAGTGATTGTAGCAAGTTCATTTCCTTCAAAATTTTTATAGCGGTTGAGCCAAAGTCGATATTTGCGAATTATTTCCTGAGTCATCGAATTGACCTCTATATCGCCAGCAAATTCAATGAATCTATCAAGATAGAGGTGGTAGTTTTCAGCTGTTTTTGCAGATCGACCACCTTCAACTTCGAGATGTTCGATATAATCATTAACTAATTCAGACATATACATAGTACCTATAAGCATAGCGCAATATTGCTAAGTCGGGTAGAATAAGTCAAATGGATGTGTTTCAAACGCTTATACTAGGCCTCGTGCAGGGCCTTACCGAATTTATTCCGATCAGTAGTTCGGGACACTTGGTTATTGGCCAGCACTTTTTCATCGGTGAATCGAATCATTTATTTTTGGAGTGGATCAATATCGGTACGCTTCTTGCGCTGCTCGTTTATTTCCGCAAGAAAATTCTACAAGTAGCAAAAGACTGTATTCAAAATAGAGATTATCGACTAGCTCGTAACATTATCTTAACTGCATTACCGGCGGGTATAGTCGGATACCTCCTTGCTGATTTTATTGATAGTGTCTCATTCTTTGGAAGTTTAGTGACAGTGACCGTCACATTAGCACTCGTTGGATTTATTATGGTTATCCTTGAGCGTCTTCCGAAGGCGTCATCGGTACAATCGCTCGATACGCTCAGTGCGAAACGAGCGTTGATCATAGGTACCGTTCAGGTAGCGGCACTCATACCGGGTGTGTCCCGTTCAGGCTCGACAATAATCGCCGGTCGAATCATGGGCCTCAAGCCTGCGCTTGCTGCAGAGTACAGCTTCCTTGCATCTTTGCCAATTATGATAGGTGTAACGATAAAGCTTTTCGCTTCGGCAAGTGATCGACAATACTTTATAGATAATGGTGCAATGCTCGTTCTTAGCAATGGTGTTGCGTTTCTATCTGGGCTGATTGCAGTAGGCTTTCTTATGAACTACCTATCACGCCACGGGCTTGCTGTATTCGGCTGGTACCGAATTGGGCTGGCTTCTGTGCTAGCAATCATTCTTCTGATACAATCAGTAGAGTAACAGTTCTGTCTAAAGGAGATATATGAGTTCAAAAGATGTTCAACAAACGCTCGTCGTTTTCAAACCTGATACTGTTCAACGAGGTCTCGTTGGAGAAATTCTTACACGTTTCGAGCGAGTAGGCTTAAAGATTGTCGCAACCAAGATGATTGCGCCAGACACTGCACACTACCATAAACATTACGAAGAAATTGGTCAGATGATTACGCGACGTGGTGAGCACGCTTTCGATGTCACGCTTAAGATGATGATTGAAGGCCCTGTAATTGCAATGGTGTTTGAGGGTGTTGAGGCAGTTGCGCTTGTACGAAAACTTGTCGGTACGACAGAGCCAAAATCTGCATTACCAGGTACAATTCGTGGCGATTTCTCACATATGAGTTTTGGATACGCTGATTCAGAGAATAAGGGCATTCCAAATCTTATTCATGCGAGCGGTGATCCTGAAGAGGCGGAAAAAGAAATCGCTCACTGGTTCGCAGACAATGAGCTCTATGCATACAAGACGACTCACGAGAAGTTCACTCGTTAGGTAACTCGTACCGTGTAGAAGGGTTACTTCTTCTACGCGGTACAGCATAAGAATATGCCTCGGTAGCTCAACTGGATAGAGCAGATCCGTCCTAAGGATAAGGTTGCAGGTTCGACTCCTGCCCGGGGTACCATAAAAATAGCCTACAGGGCTATTTTTTGTCACCAAAAGAAGTGCATGTATGTAGTATAATAAACACATGTCTAAAGGGATAGAATCTGAAGAACTCGACTTTGAGGGGCAGCGCGATGGGGAAGTGCTTTTATTTGTCTTTCGTAGACACCCGATTGCAATGAGGAAGGGATTTTATATGCTGCTTATCCCACTTGTTGTCACATGTATCCCGTTTTTAATATGGCAGACTGTCCTTGAGCTACTCATTTTGCCTATTATAGGATTGATTCTAGGAATTTGTTTATTCGCATATCACTATATTATGTGGTATTTTACTGTCTATATTGTGACGGATCAACGCATCCGTCAGGTGACTCAGCGTGGTTTCTTTGGTAAGGATGTAGTAGAGCTACGCCTGTCAAAAATTCAGAACATAAGCTATAATATACCAGGATTCAGTGGTGAATTTCTTGGCTACGGGACGATCGTTATTCAAACGTTCGTAGGGGACCTTGTTATTCATAAAGTTGAACACCCTGACAAGATTTACAATAAACTGCAAGATGCCGTAAGTGCTGCACTTGCCGAGCAAGAAACTCAAGGATAGAATGAAAAAATTTTTGCGATCAAAGCTATCTAAAAAGACACAGCAGCCATCGAGCCGTATTACTAATGAAACAGTTGCCGAGCATCGTGAGCGAATTTTAGCTGGTGGACGACGATTTAAATATCCAGTCCAGTATGCACGTCATCGCCTCGTCTTCAATACGATTCTTATCAGTGTTGTTGCCCTTGTTCTTATTACGAGTTTTATCGGATGGCAACTCTATCCACAACAAAATAGTTCAACATTCTTCTACAGGATTACCCGAGTCTTGCCGCTTCCCGTCGCGGTTATTGATGGTGAAAATGTACCTTACAGTAGTTATCTAATGGGGTATCGATCTCAGGCTCATTATCTTGAGACAAAAGAAGGTATCAATCTACAGGCTCCTGACAGTAAATCACAAGTTGATTACATAAAGCGAAAAGCACTCGATGACGCTCTTTCTGATAGCTATGCGGCAAAGCTTGCGAGAGAAAAAGGTATAAAAGTAACGACGAAACAGGTTGACGATGCGATAGCGTATCAGCGCAAGTCTCGTGACGGCATCGCTTCGCAGGAAACGTATGATGCTATTGTTCGAGATCATTTCGACTGGACTCCAAGTGAGGCCAGAGAGGTAACGGCTCGTAAACTACTGCGCCAGGAGGTTGCATACTCGATTGATTCTGGTGCTACGGACAAACGCGACAAAGTGATCGAGTTGCTTAAAACAGAGAGTGACTTCGATAAGATTGTAAAAACCGTCGGGGGGTCTGGCTCAAGTAAAGTGACTGCTGGTGTGACACCGCTTGTCCCTCGTACTAACCAGGATGGTGGACTTGCTGCAAAAGCCGCAACGCTTGAAAAGGGAGCGACTTCAGATGCATTTAAATCTTCATCGGGAGATGGGTACTATATCGTACGGTTGCTTGATAGCAATAATGACGGCAGGATAAGCTATGCATATATTAAAATCCCACTAACAATGTTTAAGGACCAGTTTGATAAAGTACGAAAAGACGGCAAAGTGAATGAGTACATTACTGTTGCTCAAGTACAAACGCAGCCGATTTCTCAGTAAATAAGATAGGAGGATATACAAATGTATACATTGCCAAAACTTGAATATGAGTATGGTGCATTAGGAAGTTACATAAGTGGCGATATTATGCAGCTTCATCATAGCAAGCATCATCAAACCTATGTTGATAAGCTCAACAAAGCGCTCGATGATGCACCAGCTTTAAAGGAACGTCCTCTTGAAAGCTTGCTCGCAGACGTCGATAGTCTTCCGAGCGAAGTGCAGTCAGCTATTCGTAATAATGGCGGTGGACATTACAATCACAGTCTTTTTTGGAAATGGATGTCGCCAGATGGCGGTGGAGAGCCGAGCGGTGCCGTCGCCACTGCTATCACTGAAAAGTATGGTTCATACCAGGCTTTTGTTGACGAGTTTACGGCTACGTCGCTCGGAGTGTTCGGCAGCGGCTGGGTTTGGTTGCAGCCTGATTACTCGATCATTACAACGCCAAACCAAGATAATCCAGTGATGAAGGGTATGCAAGCTCCGCTTCTAGGATTAGATGTGTGGGAGCATGCATACTATCTTGACTACAAGAACAAGCGCGATGATTACATCAAAGCCTGGTGGAATGTGGTGAATTGGAATTTTGTGGAAAGTCGTTCTGACTAGAGTCAATCGCTCGATTGCCTAATGCTTTTGGAGTAGACGGAGACGTCTGCTCCTTTGCTATCTCAAACATATCAAGGGGCTCGGGCTCTTCCAGGTAAACCGAGTTATTGTGACCGGGCTGATTTGGGACGAGCGGTTGTGGTACAGGCTCGACATGGGGCTGTAGCGGATTTTCATTTCGCAGCTGATCTTGTCTCCAGTCGTATCCGTCGTCGATGATAACTGAAGTGGTTGCTGTTTTGTTTGAGTATCCGGCCCCGGTTTCTAATCGACGTCTTCTTATCGTAACGAATACGAGGAATCCGCCAACAAGGAGCACTGCACCCGCAACAATGACTCCAATAAAGCCAAACACTGAAAAGCCGCCCGCTGCGGACTCTTCGGCCGTACTAGGAATATCAAAGCTAAATGTTTGCTTTTCTGGTGATGATCCGTCTTCGGGTATTGTTTTTTTATCTACATTTATCGATGCTTGTTTTGAGTCACTACCAACTGTAATGGTTGCGTCATACGTTCCAGCGGCAAGCGCAAGGCTAGAGGTGCCATCGCTACTTGTCGCATACTGCTGCTGGCCTATCTGTATCTTTGCGTTAACTGCGGGTGCTCCGTTTTGCGTTACCTTTATGATGACCGGATATCCAAGTGTTGAAACAGTGCCGCTGTAATTACCTGTTTTGTTGCCGTCTCCAGTTGCTTTTATTGCAAAGAAATATCGAGTACCTGGAATAAGTTCGCTGATTGTTGCCGTAAAACTCCCGTCTGAGCCTTTTGTACTCGTAGCCTTGACCGTTACTTCATCGCTTGAAGTACCGTAGGTTAGCTCCGCAGTACCAGGTGTTGTCAATTTCCAAGTGATAGTTGCTTTTGTGTAGTCTCCAGATCGATTCACCGATGTAATAAGGCCTGAGGTATCTGGCGTCGTCACATCCTGCTCATCAACGGTCGCTGGAGGAGTTTCAGGTGTCGGCGTCGGTGTAGGGGTTGGTGTCGGTGTCGGTGTCGGCGTCGGTGTAGGGGTTGGTGTCGGTGTCGGCGTCGGCGTCGGTGTAGGGGTTGGTGTCGTCGGAATATTTGCTACAGCGTAGGATGCTCCTGTTTTATTCGTTGTTGTTTGATTTAAATTACTTTCGCCGCTAAAGCCAACGTTTGCGGTTCCTGCACCGACAGCCTGAAATGTGACCGCAAATATCTGGACTTGGCCAGTAGGGCCAGGATTTTTTGTTCCACTGAAGCTGATCGTGTTTGATCCGACAGATACTGTCGGTGTATTATAGGCACTTCCTGAAGTGTTAGTCCCGATGACACGCAGTTGGCCAGAAGGGTATGTTACAGTACCCGATACGCTTCCTACGGCACTTGAAGTTTCAATATATCCTTTTACATTCACAGTTATAGTACCTCCGACGGTTAACTGAGATGATGCTGGTGTGATAAATAACGTATTTCCCGCTGCAAATGTTGTATGCGATGTAAGGGTTGTCGATGTAATCACTACAGCGGAGAGTATGTAGGCAACACGTTTTATAAAAGTAATCATTAGAGATCTCCCTTGTGTGGGGTAACAGGCTGGAATGGTACGGGTGTATGATGTACGATGTCTAGTTAACCGGTCGTTGAGGCTGACTTACTGTCGGTTGGCTGAGCTCATCAACGAGAGGATCAACACTTAATTCAGGTTCAGAATACCGTTGTTCAAATGGTATTTGGTTGGGTACTTCTAATACTTCAGCTGAGGATTCGATAGTTTGTTGTGGATAAGGTGTATCATTAAATTGTTCAGTATCTACGATATTTTGGTCCGTTGAATTCATTGGACTTTGTAAATTTGCAGCTGGATAGGGTGTATATTGCTGTGGCTCCATTGCTCTATTTTCAGGGAGAGGAGCCTCCCATGAATATTCATCTGTAAATGTTGATGGCACTGCAAGTTGTTCCGCGTGACGCCGCCGATACAGGAGAAAGCCTATAAAACTAGCTGCCATGACAAATACACCAGCACCAGTCGCTGCGATTAATCCCAGTGGTAGAGCTGGTTGATCTGTCGCATTTTCTTTCAAAATCGTAAAATTAAATGTTTGTTTCTCGGGATCAGATCCGTTCACTGATGCTTTTTTCGCAACGGTGAATTGAACTTTTTCTGTCACTCCGTCACCGGTTGTTACTGATGCGCTATATTGCTTATTTGAGAGTTCGAGCTCGATACTTCCATTTTTATCTGTCGTGTACGAGCCATTCTCAATAGTCACCTTAGCACCCGTTACCGGCTTATCGTCGTGAGTGAATACAAGAGAAGTAGGGTAGCCTCGAGTGGTGAATGCGCCACTGTAAGTTGCTTTCTTCAGAGGATCGTTGTTTGCGGTTGCTGTAATGAGATAGTAATAACGCACTCCTGGGGTAAGGTTCTTTGGTGATGCAATGTAAGATCCATCATCTTGTTTCGTGACCGAGTCGTTCGTCTTCAGCGCATTTTTTGATGTACCTATTTCGAGAGTAGGGGTGGCATCGGCAAGTGTGAGATTCCAGCTAATAGGGTTTGCTTTCCAGCTAGGTTTTGTCGATACTTCACGAATCGATAAGTCACCAGCATCTACTTGAACAGGAGTCAT
>JACQGD010000093.1:2111-2940 GCA_016199685.1 Candidatus Saccharimonadota bacterium | reverse complement strand
AACACCAGGCGGACAAGAATCAATCGAAGTGAAACTGACACTTGCTGGCGGCGTTATTACTGACGCTGCTGTGACTCAAAATGCATCCGGTGGAGAAGCAGAAGAGTATCAGAGTAAATTCGTCGCATCATATAAATCAGAGGTCGTTGGAAAAAAGGTAAACGAAGTGTCACTTAGTCGCGTTGCTGGATCTTCTTTAACACCGCTTGGATTTAATACAGCACTTGAAACCATCAAGTCTGACGCGCAAGCGTAATATGCAGTTTGATGCTATCGGTACCCGTTGGGTGATCGAAACGACTAAGCCGCTTTCTGCACAGATCCAGAGGAGTATTTATAGGCGCGTGGAGTTATTCGATAGGATATATTCTCGATTCCGTGATGACTCGTTAGTGGAATTGCTGACAAAAAAGCCTGGCACATATACATTTCCGGAGGATAGTATAGAGCTGGTACGTTGGTACCAGCTTCTTTACGTTGCATCGGAAGGTGCGTTAACTCCGCTCGTTGGCGATGTCCTTAATAACTTAGGGTATGACAAAACCTACTCTTTCACCGTTCGAGACGTGAAACCTGTTGAGCTGTGGGAAGACATCATGACATGGCATGGGTCGACGGTAACAATTCGAAAGCCAGTGACACTTGATTTTGGAGCAGCAGGAAAGGGCTATTTAGTAGACATCGTAGGAAGCTTACTAGAGGCAAATGGAATTGTCGAATATGTGATTGATGCAAGCGGAGATATACGCCAAAGAGGTCAAGAGATGCAAGTAGTTGGTCTTGAGCATCCCGATGATCCGACACGTGTCATAGGTACGGCGACGCTACA
>JACQGD010000093.1:0-2081 GCA_016199685.1 Candidatus Saccharimonadota bacterium | reverse complement strand
GGGGTGATGGATTGCATCATGTGATTGATGGACGTACTTCGCAGCCAACGCGCAATGTCGTGGCCACTTGGGTTATCGCTGATGATACGATGATTGCAGATGGACTTGCAACAGCGCTCTTTTTTGCAGAGCCGACGCAGTTACAAAAATGCGCTCCCTTTGAATATGTACGACTATTTTCCGATGGAAGAATTGAGCATTCGAAAGACTTTAAGGGAGAATTGTTTGTATGAAAGACATAAAAAATTGGCTCGATTTTTTGCTCGGTAAACTAACGATGTATCATGTTGTGGTTCAAGCTTTGGCGTTGCTTATTTTTGCTGCATTCGTACTAATGTTTACGGAGTACCTCTCTTACTCACCAATTGCATTCGCGGTAAGTATTCTTTTGTTTTGCACGGGCGCGTATGCCTTTAATAAGCTATTCGGCTGGCTATTTGGCGTAAAGCCACACGCAGAGTCAGCAGTGATAACGGGCCTTATTTTGGCTCTGATTGTCAATCCATATAAAATTCCTCACGATATTCTTTTTTTGACTGCTGTGTCGGGATTAGCCATTTCGTCCAAGTTCATATTAGCGATCAAGAAAAAACATATATTTAATCCAGCTGCAATTGCAATTGTTGTCGCCAGTGTTAGTCAGCTTGCATATGCATCATGGTGGGTGGCAACGCCAGCGCTCTTACCTGTGGCGATTGTAAGCGCGCTGCTTGTTTTGTATAAGACACAAAAAACCTATATGGCATTACTCTTCCTTACGATTGCTGTAACGCTTATTACGATTCAAACAGCGCTGAGCGGTCAACTAACTACTCAGACATTAATCGCTGCAATAACCTCATGGCCACTCGTCTTTTTTGCGGGGATTATGTTGAGCGAGCCGCAAACACTACCGCCTCGCAGATGGCAGCAATATACTGTTGCAGGTATTGTTGCAGTCTTAATGACGATACCAATTCACTACGCTACAATTCTTATGACACCTGCGCTCGCACTGATTATCGGTAACGGTATCGCATTTTATATGGGTATCAGGCGCGGCGTAACGCTTCGATTGGTTGATAAAAAGCAAATTGGGAAAAACAGCTTCGAACTGACATTTGATACAAAAGAGCTTACGTTTGAACCGGGTCAATATATGGAACTCTCTTTACCTCACAAGCACATGGATCTGCGGGGAATGCGGCGGGTCTTTACGATTATCGGAAGGTCTGGTGCTTCACAGGTGAGTATTGCAACTCGGCTACCAGAAAAAGCAAGTAGTTTTAAACGAGCACTTACCGGCATGAAGAATGGCCAAATTGTGTACGGTACACGCATAGCTGGTGATTTCGTATTACCAAAAGATCCATCGGTGCCAATTGTATTTATTGCAGGTGGCATTGGTATCACGCCATTTTTGAGTTTTATTATGGCAGAGAAAAAACGAGATATAACACTCATCTATGCTGTTTCAGCACTTTCAGATATTTTATTTATTGATGAGCTGAAAAGGTACGACATAAAAGTTATTATCGTGAGCCCTGACACGGGCGTTCTTCCGGATCCATCGTGGCGTCTGGAATCGGGTAGAGTATCTTCGGACATTATCAAATCGTATGTCAAAAAGAGTGAAAATCCTCATGTGTATATATCGGGACCTTCTTCAATGGTTTCGGATGCACGAAGTATCGTCAAAAATACAGGTGTCCGTACAATCCGAACCGATCACTTCACTGGATACTAAGGTACAATAGAGCTAATGAGAATTATAGGAATTGATCCAGGTACGGGAATACTCGGCTTTGGGGTTGTCGATGTTCATAACGGTAAGGCGAAGATGGTAACGGCAGGTGTTATTACCACACCCGCGCATACTCCTATCGATGTACGACTCGAAGACATTTATGACGGGCTCACTGAAATTATTGCAGAGACAAAACCCGAAATTATGTCGATAGAGAAACTGTTCTTTGGACAAAATGTCACAACTGCTATGAGCGTTGCACAGGCGCGAGGTGTGGCGATGCTTGCAGGTAGAAAAGGTAAGCTTCCGATTGCTGAGTATACACCGATGCAAATTAAGCGAACGCTCACTGGCT
>JACQGD010000071.1 GCA_016199685.1 Candidatus Saccharimonadota bacterium | reverse complement strand
ATAAGGTATTCACTCAAAATATAAAATAGCCTCGTAACGAGGCTATTTTATATACTTAGGTGTTATTTCTTTTCTGTTGGATGAGGAGTATCAGTTGGTTCACTCTTCTCTGTCATCGAACTTGTGTTCGTCGTTGTGTGAGTTTGTGCACTTTGGAGTGCATCCTGAAGTTCACGGCGACTCTTGAAGTAATAGACTGAGGCGAAAGTAATCGCGGCGATACCGATAAGTCCTGCAATCACTTCGATCGGACCAGTCGTCGGTAGCTCTGTTGGCACCGGAGCACACTCAGGTTTTGGAACAGTCACTGTTGCTGTGTCACTCTTCGTACCATTTCCAGTAATCGCAGATGCAGTGTTTCTCATAGAGATTTGCTCACATGTTATCTGTTGGTCGGAGGCAAGCTTGGCGCTGAACGTTACCGTACCGGATGTACCTTTGCCATACGTACCGATATTAATACCGTTACCAATGACATTGTCGCTTACTTTCAATCCATTTGGATTTACATTGTTTGTTAGCTTTGTACTGCCAGCAATGTAGGTCTGTCCTGCAGGTAACACGTCTTTGATCGTAACGTCGTTTTGATCAGTTGTACCATCGTTCTTGTATGAGATTCGGTAATCGACGGTTGAACCTGGCTGCGCTTGTACACTCTTTGCCCAGTTATTCTGGCCACCGTTAGCGACTTCTTTTGTCAGACTAAAACCTGGTTGATCAACTTTGATCTTATAGACAACGTAGCCTGCGTAGTCAGCACAACCTGGCAATATACCGTTGAGTGACGAGTAGCCGAGGAATGTTCCGTTTGCGCTAAAGAGTGAATCGGAAAGTACGGCGTTGTTTACTGCACCACCACTATGCATTCGAGCAGAGGCTGGCACGTAACGGATAGCAACTTCGCTATCGGAGGTAATATAGGCTTCGTCCCATACTTTTTTAGGATTAGCATTGTCGGCTGTGATTGATGTACTCACGATGCCTCGTTCACCTGGCTTTACCGCAGATGGAAGCTGGGCGCTCATACGAACATTTCGTGCAATGCCTGTCCCCTCACCTGTGTTCAGACGGGTTGCAGCGTTATTGTGATAGTACGAATACACTTCATATTCTTTACCCGGCTGTAATTTCATGTCGTTTACGTATGTACCGACACCAGCTTCGCGGATCAGTACCGAGTTGCGCTCGTCGCCATGCTCTGGGTTGTCGGTAATTGAGTTAAATGTCACATACGTTGCAGGATTTGCACTCGTAAATGTTGGGCGCTCTGGACCACCAGCAAATGCCGTAAGTGCTCCGAAGAATGGAATGATCACACCGATGATAACGGCGAGAACTTTAAATTGTTTGAGTGTTGTGAGTGTTTGTTTAGATATTGTTTTCATAATGGTTTATTCCGTTAGTTTTTAGGTCTTCCGTCGGGGCCGATACCTGCCTGCTCGGCTTTTACTGCTTTATCAACTGCGTCAGCTTGTTCGGCAGCTTTGTCCGCTTGTTCGGCAAGTTTGTTTGCTGCGTCTTGGGCTTTTTGGGCAGCTGCTTGTTCGGCTCGTTGCGCTGCATCGGATTCGGTTCGGTTAATGCCTGCACCTTGCTCTGGCTGCGCTACCTGTGGAGCGGTATTTGGTGCTGCACCCGGAACGATCTGGTTAGGTTCGGACCCCGGAGCTGGAGAGGGATCGAGATTTGGCGCATGCGTTCCATTTCCAAGGAGCGGGTCAATCGTATGCTCGATAAATTGGTTGAGGCTTGGGATGATTCCTGGGGCAATGTCTACACCTCCAGTCCAGATTTTTCCATCATTTGGAACTTCGGGTATCACTGGAATCTCTGGCACTACAGGAACCTCGGGGATTACAGGCACTTCGGGGATTTCGGGTATCACTGGAATCTCTGGTATATTCGGGGTATTCGGGGTATTTGGGGTATTTGGCGGCGAGTATGATCCCCCGCCATTTGGCGTCCCGTGCGTCTGGTTTGGCTGCCAGATACCCTGAGCTGGAGCATGAGTCTCTACCGGAGCGGCGGCGCGTTCTTCGGGCCAAATCTGCTGGTAACCACCACAGTTTTTACGCCAGAAGGTTACCTCTTTCGTTTGTTCATTAGTAAACTTAAATGCTTCTCCGCCGTATTCAACGTGTTTCTGGATACCGATTACTGGGTCGCCGTTTACGTCTGTCATGTAGGTTGTTGTATATGGCCAATCGACACTCACCGATTCGATACTGAATTTGCTTGGATCGTTCAGCGCTTCGACAAGTGACTTGTCACTCGCTTGCTGCAAGGCAGGATCGGCATTGAACATATCAGCAACTTGATTGCGTCGTTCAAAGCTTGTGTCATTTCCTTCGAGTCCGAGTCCAACTCGCAAATTTCCAAGGCCGTTTGGCTCGTGTTTGTTACGATTCATCCAGTCAGCGAACCCAGCGTTATACTTTCCGTTAACTGTATCTTTTGTGTGGTCAGCATCGGCAACTAAAGAAGTACCGAAGTCCCCGCGATGCTCTTTGTGCATAAAGTCGTAGAAGCTACTGTCAGAGTTATTGTAACTACTTAGTTCGTATGAGCCTGCTGTACTCTCTTGACTATTGGTCAGAAGAACATCGGCTGTCGCAGCGTGGTGTGATGGGCCGTCTCCAAAAAGCATTCCACGAGAACGCATAAGTCCGTATACTGTTCCGATCGCGAGAGTTGAAAGCGTTGTAATTGCGCGGTTTCGGCGAAGGTACGCCTCTTTCTCAGCTGGATTCATGTTGTCAATTTTCGCTTGGAGCTTCTTTTGCTTTTTTTCGCGTCTACCAGCAAGTTGTGTTGCTGCAAGAAGTACATTTCCTCCAAATCCGGCACCCTTCACAAGACCTATTTTGTCCATAATTTTAGCGCGAAGTCCGACTGTCGGTGCATCGTTTTCGATATCGTTTATTGCATAGAGATCAGCGTCTGTCGGAACCTCTTGCTGATGTGGCGAAAGCGTTTCTTTTGATGTGAGCTGGTCACTGATAAAAGCTTCGACTTCTGCATCAGAAAGTGAGTCAACAATCTCAGAACTATAGATTGCTTTAAGACCCCGGCGACGGTCACCTGCATCTTCAAGATGCGTATTGAGTTCGGCAAGTTTTTTAAGCTGCTGTGCTTCGATGGCTTTTTGTTTCTCATCGGCAATAATTGCATTAGTATCAATGTCTTCGCGCTTGGCAATGGCATCGAATGCCTCGCTCTCAGCTCGAGATAGGATTTTTTCTTGGGCGCCTTTATCAGGCTCGCCTTGTGGGGCGCTAAGTACTTCTACCGACATATTTTTACCTTTTTGTTTTTGTTTGGTTCTGAATCAATACTAGCATAAACATCATAATCTGTCAATCACTAGAGCACATCCACCACTGATAATTTCGAGTAATTCCCGAAATTATGGTGTACATCCTGTTTTCCATGCTTGATCAAACACGACGCTATGTGCTTGGGCAACACCCTGATTGTCGATCACTACAGCACTTAAATAGTTCGTCTGATCGATACTAATGATTGCGAGCTTCGTTCCATAAATAAGTGTGTAAGTGCCGCTATCCGTTTGATCATCAAAATACCGACGCTCAGACATCTCAGCCTCTCCGCGCAGCGGCTTACCTTGCCGCAAAATTCGTACGTACAAGCCTTGCTTAACTCGCTCACGGGTAAAATGCGGATAATTGTAGTACATGTATTCACTTACTCTCGGCGACGAAATAACTCTATAGCTATCGACGTGTTGCAAGCGACATGTCGTCAAAACATCACGCAGAATGTTTGCAGCACCTTCCTCACCTTCGTAGAATGCCGCAAACCGTGAGTCGTCTTTGTCGACTTTTAGTGTCTGCGTCAGTTTCGCACTATAGCGATCGACCGTATCGTGCGCACTGCGAAGTACGCGGCGCTTCTCGTTGATGAGCTCATGAAGCTTTTCTGGGTCTTCTGCTGTATACCTTTTACGCTCCCCTACCTGCAGATAGGTAACGAGTCCGACAGCCTGCAAGCTCTTGATTGATTCGAACACACTCCCGCGGTTTATTCCTGTGCGCTCAGCAATACTTCGAATTGATCCGCCAGCCGTTTCGAGAAGCATCTCATACACTCGTTTGTCACGGTTTGTTAGTCCAAATAGTTCAAAATCCATCTGTCATAAGTATACAACAGTATTTAGTGTCATAAATAATCAGCCATTACATCT
>JACQGD010000070.1 GCA_016199685.1 Candidatus Saccharimonadota bacterium | reverse complement strand
GTATGTGCTTATTGTACGCTATACAGCGCGGACTTGCCAATTCTTCTTGGCATCTGGTATTCATTATCCTTATAAAAATCTTGTAGTTGTATTTCAGTGAGTTTGAGGTTGTGCATGGCCTTAAATGGAAGAAAATGGGCGCTATCAAGGAATGCTGCTTGCCCGCCAGCGACCCATTGATTACCTTTACTCGAGAGGTGAAGTTGCATGTTGCTGAGCGACTGAGTTGTACTACCAAGCAGGAGCGTTCGCTCAAACGTATCGCCGCTTCCTTGGTAAACTGATGTATCAGTGACATGCCAGTCGTGGATCTGCGAGGTATGAAGATCGTATTGTTTAATCAAATACGCGTCTGGATTCGATGGATGAACGCTATAATCTTGACGCGCCACAACGACACTACTAGCGGCTTCACCAAGCGACAAGAGGCACTCATGATCGATTGCTCGCGTCGGCCTGCAGTACTCACGATAAAAGTCGAAGTAAAAGTGGGCGAGAATATCTGGTCTGCTGGTGAAAAGCTCTGTGGCATCAATCTCCGGCGGACGCTCGTATGCTGCGTCGACATCGGGTGAGAACCATTCAGCCGTAGACATTTGTTTTAGTTATACATTTAATGGGTAAAAAGCACAAGTTTTATATATTGAGACCTCAATATTCAAGTAGAAGGCTTGAATAGTGGGGTTTCAAGCCGAGGTGCGCACAGAGTGCACACCTCGGCGTTGACTGAAACGGTTAGTTCCAGTCGGAACCGGTCACATTGAGCGAGTTCAGTTCCGCGAGGAACTTCAGATCAGCCTGCTTGATTTGGGCAACGGATTTGTAGCCGTCGCCTCCAACCTTGTATTCCTTGCTTCGATCGAGCGGTAGATTGCTGTCTGGCAAATCACTGTTGTCGATCTGCACGAGATACATGTTCTCGCGCGTACCGCTCCCGGTCTTCGTATCGAAAGTGCTTGCTCTCCATGCTGATGCGTTTGGTGAGTCAGGTACCTTGATGCCAGCACCATCAGGAGTTGCTTCTGCAAGAGGCTCGAGGCCGTCGAGACTCAGCGATCGGTCACCTCTCATGTAGAAAATTCCGAGAGGTGCTTCACTGTAGTCGACCTGACCATCAATGAAATGGACATTCACTTGAATGAACGTATCGATTCCTTTGTCTCCGGCAGCCCCTGAAACCAGCCCGCCGTACCCATTGTAAGGTGCGGGTGCTTGCTTCGACCATCCACGGGTGTGAGACGGGATTTCTCCGGTGAGCATTTTGCCCATCCAGTCGTTTCCTATGCGTACCAACGCTTCCTGGAGGGGCTGACGCCTTTCGTCTGAGATGTAGTAGGCACCGGCAGCGATCAGCTCCTCTGTGGAGAGAGTCTCTGTAGGAGCTGTGATCACGGGTGCGGAAGTGGCGGGCGCTATCGTTGTGGTGGGTGAGGCTGTCACGGTGATTGTCTCCGTGACAACTTTTTCGGTTGCTGTGCAGGAACTGAGCCCGAGAGCAACAATTCCCACCAGAGTTGTGACGGCGATTTTGGTAACGCGCATTGCGCATTCCTTTCAGCGATTTGAATGTGATTGGTCCTATAACTCTAGAAAAGAGTTATCTTGTGTATTTTAACATAAAAATATTTATAAGTCAAATAGCGGTGCCTCGTCAAGTAATGTATACTATGTGTATATCCCCGCGATACACACTAGCAATTTGTTGCAAAGCGTCCCTCCGGTGGAATCATTCAATTGTCTACGGATTTTAGCTAGAAACGGGCGAGAAGACGGGCAATACAATCAGACAATCGTTTCTCAAACTATAACTTTTGAGGATTTTTGATATGAATGATGAACTTTTTTTGAACGAACGAATAGATGTAGTAGCGACATTTGGTACGGGGTTGAATCCGTGTGTACCAGTACGGTTTCGACGAACAAATGGGCGCACAGTAGAGGTAACAGAGATTGGATTGCGGCATCCGAGCGAGAAGGGTCGGCGGACGATCCATATGTTCGACGTGACGGATGGTGAGGCTGATTACCGATTGGAGTTTGATTCAGAGCGGTTGGTGTGGCATTTGACCAGGGAAGGGGATCGGTCATGATTTCGGTCGCAGAGGTTATTGCGCAGCAAAAAGGCAGGTTGCGAATGCGGCGATGCGTGTGGTGGATGGGAAGAATAGCGACAGTTTATGGGTTATTGACACCGCTTGCGTCGTTGCCTATTTTGCAAGCAAAATTGCCACGTAGCGGCGCTAGTACGCGGGTCCTGTCACTGCGATTCAGCACCAGCGAAAAATCGCTAGCGATTTGTTCTCGGCGCTCGGATTCTCATGTCACCCGCTTATGGGCTTTCACGCGAGCACGGATGGCTCGAGTGGTGGGCCCCGTGACTAGTGACCTACGTGCAGATTCTTATGGAATCTGTGACGACGGGAATGGTCATGTATGGAGCGGCGCATCATGAAACCGTCAGAATACTATAATCCTGAGACGCCCCTTGTGATGCATATTGACCTCAATAGCTGTTTTGCAACTGTGGAGCAGCAGGCGCGACCGATGTTACGAGGACGGCCAGTGGCAATCGTGAATCGACGAACCGAACATACGATGATTGTTACGGCGAGTTACGAGGCGAAGGCGCAAGGTGTCACGCTTGGCATGAAGTTAAAAGACGCTAAGAAGATCTGTCCGGAACTTGTGGGGATCGAGAGTGATCCAGCAAAGTATCGATATGTGTACCATAGGATGCTCGATATTATGAATGATTATTCGGCTCATGTGCGTATGAAGAGTATCGACGAGGGGGTGATTGATTTTCACGAAGCGACTGACGCGATGCAGCGCCGCGGACTGATTGATATTGGATTTGAGATTAAGGAGCGACTAAAGAATGAAATTGGCTGTGCGATGCGCTGCAATGTGGGCATTTCGACAAATCGGTTTCTTGCAAAACAAGCGGCGAGTCTGCATAAACCAGATGGACTCGATGTAATTGACTGTAAAAATCTGCGACAGATCTATGGCACTCTTGAGCTGACTGACTTGACGGGAATTGCGCATCGTAATGAGGAGCGATTGAACGCGGTAGGGATTATGACACCGTTGCAGTTTCTGGATGCAGATGCGCAGATGCTCAAGAGTATGGTATTTAAAAGTATCAATGGCTATCAATGGCACAAGCGGCTTCGCGGCTGGGAGGTCGATAATGTCGATTATGATCTGAAAACAGCTGGTCGACAGTTTGTGCTTGATGGATATAATATGCCGTACGATCAAATCTTGAAACGACTCCATCATCTGTGCGAGGCGACAGGCAAGAAGATTCGTTCACAGGGCAAAGTAGCTCGTGGGGTGCTGGTATGGGCAACAACACACAAAGAACCTACTGCTCCGAAGTCGAGTGGACGCGGGGGCTGGGAAGAGCAACGGGGGAGCCGGTATTGGCACGCGAGGCATATGGCAACCATGCCGTTCTTCTCTGATCAGGCTATTTATGCACAGGCGAAGCATCTTTTTGAGGGCGCGCCGCCGCTTATTCGAACGATTGGCGTCAGTGTCTACGAGTTGAGTGATGATAATGATCCGCAGCTCAGTTTATTTGGTGATGAATTAGCACGAGAACGACATGTGACTGAGGCTGTGGACGAAATCAATGACCGGTATGGTAAGCACGTTATTCATAGTGCTGATACACTCGGGACTGGTCATAACGTAAAAGAAAAGATTCCGTTCGGTAGTACTCGGTACTTATAAATTGGTCGTCTTCCCTTCGTATGAGTTGAAGTAAAGCCTAAAGAGTTGCTCACTACGGCTGGCGACATTTGCGTTTTCAAGACTCACGATATCATGGCCAATTTTCCATTCGGCGGGAAGATTTGTCTCAAGAAACGTCATTTTTGGGTTTTTGGCAGAGATGTCTTGAGGGATTGAGTGAGCCATGGGGAGGTCGATTTGGTCATCGTCGTCACTTGTAATGACACTAAAGCTCTTGAGAGGGAGGTTGTCTGGCGATTCTTTGAGATTCTTTTTTACAAGTAAGTAATTGGCGAGGGCACGGTACGAGAATGCAGCACCATTAGGATCTGCAGGAACGATAAAATTATCAGGAAGAATATGGTAGCCGTACATAACACTCAAGAATGGAAGCTGCCATTTCGGTGCTTGAGCTGAAGCGGGCTCGTAAAATGGTGAAAGCGCCAATGCTCTTTTTACTTCCGGCCGATACTCTGAAGCCCACGTTGCAAGCATGCCACCGCCAGAAAGGCCAACAACTCCAACTTCGCTGCCAAGGCCGGTTCCGATAGTTACCGACTGATTGACATAATCGACAAGTTCATCTGCTGTCACTTTGCCGTGTGTTTTTTTGTCTGCAAATCCATGTTGAGGAGTAAGGGGAGCATAGACGTTATACCCGGCATCGAAGAAGGTCTTCGCGAGTCCATCAAATTGATCTGGACATGCAGTGACTCCATGAAACATGACGACTGTCTTTGCGACTTTATCTCCATGGGTATATGTTTTTGAAAGGCACTTGTCGAGAGTAGCATTGGACCTCTCGGACTTGTTGATCGCATCAGCCCTTTTAATCGACTCGTTGTAGGATATTGTTTGGGTGAGTCCAGTCTGCAGATGATTGGTACGAAGTGGCCAGAAATTGGTGGATTTGTCGGCATATGGCTAGGGGTAAAAATTGCACAACGATACTAGTCTCAGATACGTTGTCGCTGTGAGTGGTGGTGTTGATTCGGTAGTGCTGCTCGATGCATTAGTACGACAACGTACTGTTGGTCGAGTTGATCCTTGGCAGAGCAATCATACCGGAGCAATTATTGTTGCGCATTTTGATCATGGTATTCGCAGTGACTCTGCGGACGATGAGGTGTTTGTAAGCCAGCTTGCAAAGCAATATAACTGCGAGTATCGTTCGAGGCGCGTAGAGCTCGGTGCTCATGCAAGCGAAAATACCGCGAGACAACAGAGGTATACATTTTTGAGAGAAGTCTGTGGTGAATTTAATGCGGTGCTTATGACTGCGCATCATATAAATGATATTGCTGAAACAATTGCGATTAATCTTACTCGAGGCACGGGTTGGCGTGGCCTTGCAGTGATGGATTCGCCCACTGTCCTGCGACCACTCCAAGATGCTACGAAGCAAGATATTTTGCAGTATGCGGCCGTACATGCTATTACATGGCATGAAGATAGTACTAATGCTACGGATACCTATTTGCGTAATCGATTGAGAGCAAAAATCCAGGATGATGACCTTATATTTCAGCTTGCGGCATTACGCACGGCTCAAGTAGCAACGAAGCGACTCATTGATGAAGAGGTAACAGGGCTAATGGGGGTGGCGCCGTACTCTCGATACTTTTTAGCTCATTGTGGTGACGGTGTCGCAATCGAGCTGCTACGAGGAATTTTTATCCGTGAATGTGGCGAAAGTCCAACGGTGCCAGTGAGGCGTAGAGCACTTCATGCGATCAAAGTGGCTCGCCAGGGTTCTTTCATGCATGTTGCTGCCGGAGTGCAGATTCGATTTACACGAACACATTTTGTTGTAGAGCAGACAGATAAAGTGCTATCATAATAGGAGTGGGATTATTCTATTTGTAGCGGTTCAGAAAGGAACAGTACTGACAGCATGGCAACGAAAAACAAAGCACCAAAAAACAAGACATCCAATTGGGTGCGTTTAGGCCTATTCTGGGCAATTGTCATCATTGGTATTCTTACCATTTTTGCAGTCGTAGCACCTCATGAGTCTCTTAAGGAAGTACCTCTTTCTGAAGTTGTGAAGCGAGCAAATGCTGGCGACATAACTCGGCTAGACATTCAGGGGAGCGAAATAAAAGTTACTCCTAAGGGTCAGAGCAAACCAACTGAGACAACAATCAAAGAAACGGGTACTAGTATTTACGAGCAGGGACTAAAACCTGAGAGTAAAGTGACGGTCAATCAGATTCCACCAGCTCAAACTTCGGAGATCCTTTGGAACTTGGCGATTATTATCGTTCCAGTCCTTCTTATCGGTGGTTTCTTCTTGTTTATGATGCGTCAAGCCCAGGGACAAAACAACCAAGCAATGGGATTTGGTAAATCACGCGCTAAGTTGTACGGTATGGACAAGCAAAAGGTAACCTTTGACGATATCGCTGGTAATGATAGCGCAAAGCAAGACCTTGAAGAAGTGGTTGACTTCCTTAAGCATCCGAAAAAGTACGAAGAGCTCGGCGCAAAGATTCCAAAGGGAGTTTTGCTTGTCGGTAACCCTGGTACTGGTAAAACAATGCTTGCACGTGCGGTAGCGGGCGAAGCAAACGTTCCTTTCTTTAGCATTTCTGGTTCTGAATTTGTTGAAATGTTTGTTGGTGTTGGCGCAAGCCGCGTACGTGACTTGTTTGCAAAGGCAAAGAAGAACTCACCAGCGATCATCTTTATTGATGAAATTGATGCAGTTGGGCGTAAGCGTGGCTCAGGTATGGGTGGCGGACATGACGAACGCGAGCAGACGCTCAACCAGATTCTCGTTGAGATGGATGGATTCGAGACAGGAACGAACGTCATTGTACTCGCTGCAACAAACCGTGCTGACGTACTCGATGCTGCGCTTCTCCGACCGGGTCGTTTCGATCGCCGCACAAATATTATGCTTCCTGAACGAAAAGATCGTGAAGCAATTTTGAAAGTACATTTCAAGAAAAAGCCAGTTGATAGTACCGTTAATCTTGATAAGCTCGCGGCAAAAACTGCTGGTTCAAGTGGTGCTGATCTTGCTAATATCGCTAACGAAGCAGCAATCATCGCAGCACGCGCAGATCGTAAGAAAATCACTAATAATGATTTAACTGAGGCCTTCGAGAAAGTTGCTATCGGACCTGAGCGCAAAACAAAGATTATGAGTGACAAAGAAAAAGAACTCACTGCATATCATGAGGCGGGTCATGCGATTGTTGGACACGTTTTGCCAGACAGCGATCCGGTTCACAAAGTTACGATTATCCCACGCGGTGGTACTGGTGGTGTGACATGGTTCTTACCTCCAGAAGATAAAAGCTACACAAATGTCTACGAATTCAAAGATATCCTTGCCCGTGCAATGGGTGGACGTGTTGCTGAGAAGATTCTTTACGGTACGGACGGCATCACTACTGGCGCAGGATCAGATCTCCGTAAAGCGACTGAAATTGCTCGCGATATGATCATTGAGCAGGGAATGGGTACAAAACTACGCGATCAAGTATTCCACGACGATAATGGTGGAATGGTGTTCGATAAGATGACGCATGAGCGTCCTTACAGCGACGACACTGCAAAAGAAATCGACAAAGAGGTTGAGGCGCTTATTAAAGAAGCGAGTCGCCGTGCAGAGCTTGTCATCACGCACAACCGCGATCTCCACAAAGCACTTGCAGATGCGCTTCTCGAAAAAGAGACGATTGACGAAGTTGAAGTTGATAAAATTCTCAAGAAGGCAACGCTACCTAAGGAGGCGCAGCTCTACACTCCAGCTGCCTAATTGATTCCAATGGGACGAGTCCGAAGCGTCGTAGCAAAAGCAAATCAGCGGCTAACAGTTCAGTTAGCCGCTGCTCTGCTAGCTGGATCTATGCTCGCATCGATGTTAGTTGGCTTCTTCAGGATGCGTCTGCTCAACGGTACCTACTACGAAACGTATCCGACTGGGTACGACGCTTACCTTGCCGCATTTAGTGTGCCAGATTTCATGTTTTTTATACTTGTTTCGGGTGCGTTGAGTGTGACATTTATACCTGTCTTTAACCAGCGTCTCGGTATGGGAAACCGTAAGTCCGCTTGGGAATTATCTACCAGCATGATTAATTTTATGGCTATACTCACGCTAGTAGCGAGCATTTTGATCATTATTTTTGCCGATCCACTTATGCGATACGTTATTGCACCAGGTCTCAGCGAGTCGGGTATGTCGCTAGCGATCAGTATGACTAGAGTCATAGCAGTTAATCCGTTCCTCTTTGCTATTGCGACGGTTATCGCTAGCATTCAGCAAGCGGTCGGACGATTTACCTTCTACGCACTCGCACCAATTATTTATAATATAGGCATTATCATCGGAATCACTGTGTTTACGGGCGGTATAAATATATTCGGTTGGCAGATTTTTGAGGGTGGAATCATGGGTGTTGCGCTCGGTGTGGTGCTAGGATCAATTATGCAGCTGGTGGTAAGTAGTATCGGTCTCATTGGGCTCGGTTTTGACTACCGATTTAAAATTTACTGGAAAAATAAAGGGTTTCGTAAAGTGTTGT
>JACQGD010000069.1 GCA_016199685.1 Candidatus Saccharimonadota bacterium | reverse complement strand
TCTGGCCTGAAACTTGTGCCCACGTAGGATCATTAAGCTGTCCTATTGCTGTGTTGCTTCCGCCCGTGTTGGTAGGGCAGTGACCGACGCTGATTCCAACGAGATTGTTCTGTTGATCATACCCAATTGCTGCGAGAGTACAAGTGTTCACCGCACCGACGGGCTGAGTTCCAAACTTTATACCAGATCCCGCGCCAAGATCGGCTTTTCCCGTTGCGACATCAGCATAAGTAGACGGTGCAGCTCCCACAGCACCTACCGTTGCTACTGCAAAAGCTGACAATAATAATGCTTTGAATCTTTTCATTCTTTTCTCCTATTCTAATAATTTATTACCGTAATCATTATAGTATGCTCCAAAAAACTATTTTGTGAGATTTTTACTTGCGTAGTTTTACGAGATTTAGTTTACTCGCAAACTGTACAATTCCTGTTCTTCAGTGGTTGTTCATTGTTGCAGGATCAGGTCCACGGCGGGTATTTGTATTCAGGGCGCTTATTTTTGCCATGTCGTCATTATCGAGTTCAAAATCAAAGACGTCAGCATTTTGCTTAATGCGCTCAGCATGAACGGATTTAGGTATAACAATCAACCCAAGCTGGATGTGCCACCGTATGACAACTTGTGCCGTAGATCGAGAGTGTTTATCTGCGATGATTTTGATCGTAGGGTCATCGAGCAAATCACCACCCGTGCCACCGATTGGACTCCATGACTCAATGTGAATACCTTTTGACTCGCAAAAAGCTCGAAGTTCACGTTGTTGAAGCCGTGGATGAAGCTCAACTTGATTAACTGCCGGTGCTACATCACTTTCCGCGAGGAGCTTTTCGAGATGGTCAATGTTGAAATTGCATACGCCAATAGATTTTACGCGTCCTGACGCTTTTATCTCCTCAAGTGCTTTCCAAGTCTCAACATACTTGCCGTACTCCGGAACAGGCCAGTGAATCAAATAAAGATCAATATATTCAAGTCCAAGCTTCTCGAGACTAGCTTCGAAAGCCTTGTATGTCGAATCGTAGCCTTGATCGCCATTCCAAAGTTTTGTTGTTATAAATAATTCTTCGCGTGCGACGCCTGACTCGCGAATTGCCTCGCCAACACCCTGTTCGTTACCGTAAATAGCCGCTGTATCAATGAGCCGGTATCCGGCATCGATCGCAGAGAGTACTGCTTGTTTTACTTCGTCGCCATCCTTTGCTTGCCATACGCCAAGACCGAGTTGTGGGATTGTGTTACCGTCATTTAGAGTTACTACTGGAATATTCATGTGTCGCTCCCTTCGCTTACTATCTCTATTATACGCTTCTAGCTGAAATCTGTCTGTGGTGGTATAGTGATAAGAAATAGAGGAGACCGTAGTGGACGATCAACATGCGCAACAAGTAAACCGACCAGCTCACCGTGGAAGTAGTATTCCCTATCGAATAGCGCTTATTATCTCGGCGTTTTTATCGATAGTTGTCATACTGCTCATTATTCGTGTGTTGCTCGCATTCCTGGGCGCTCTTACCGAGAGTGACTTTGTTTCATTCATCTATGACTTTACAACACCATTTGTTGAACCTTTCCGTGGGATGTTTCAGATAAGCGAATATCAAATAGGTAACTCACGGCTTGAGTACGAGGCATACGTCGCAATTGTTATATATATTCTCGCGAGCGCCGGAGTTACGGCAATTGGAAGGGCGGTACGATAATGGCTTCATTTAGTTTCGATATTGTGAGCGAGTACGACAAAGCTGAGATGAATAACGTGTTTGCTCAGACAGAAAAAGAGATTGCAAGTAGGTATGATTTCAAGGGAACTCCTGCCGCAATTGAATGGATGAGTGACAAAAAAGGTATCAAAGTCATAGGAAGCAATGAGTGGCAGATTGACGCGGTACTCGATATTATTCGCAAAAAACTCGCAACACGTGAGATAAGTAGTAAGGTTCTCGATCTTGAGAAGCAGGTGAACGAAAGCAACCTTCGAGCGACGAAGGAAGTTCCATTTGTCGAAGGTCTCTCTCAAGACAAAGCAAAACAGATTACGAAACATATCAAAGAAAATATTCCAAAAGCAAAGGCGCAGATTCAAGGCGAAGCTGTTCGTGTAACAAGCGGCAGTAAAGATGAGCTACAAACAGTTATGTCATCAATCAATGCGGCTGAGTTCGACTTCGTAACTGGGTTTACAAACTTTAGATAATTGTCAGTACGCCTGCGCACGAGGTATAGGTGAGTGGTGTTGATAATTTATCTACTTCACCATCCGTAGATACGTTCACGCGCGATGCATGCTTCGTATGAATAGTGAGCGTATCGGTTGTAAAAGCCATGAACTCATCTTGCTGTGCGAGCCGCTTCGTAATCACTGCAAAAAGTAGCTTCACGATACTTCGTCGTTTATCTGAAGTAATCGCATAGACTGATAATTTCCCTTGGTCTAGATGGGTTCGCTCAGCTGTCGATGTGATCTTGTAATCGTTATTGCCTACAAAAAGAAATGGTGTGCGGTGATCCTCTCCATTTATAGTAATGGTATAGAGTCTGTATTTTAAGAATGCACGTATGCTACCTATCACAGCGGCCGGCCATTTACCGAGCTTGTCTTCGAATTGTTCCCGAGTACGAAGTGACGATGGATAAATTCCTATACTTGAGTTATTAAGGAAAACACGATCATTAACAGTCGCAACGTCTACTTTCCGAGACTGCGCGCTAGATAGATTTATAATCGCTTGTTCAAGGTTCTGATCGATACCCGCATCTTTTGTAAAGTGATTAAGTGTGCCGCCGGGAAGAGGCGCTAGGATGCCTGGAGTATTTACGACGTGCTCTGCAACACTGGCAATCGTTCCATCACCGCCAATGGCTGCGATAGTAGCGCCACTTTGTGCAAGTCGAGTGAGTTCGTCGCCACTTGAATTTTTGGTAATGTCCAAAAAAGTATCGACTGTTATGCCTGCTTTCTTAAACATCATATCAAGATCTGCTTTAGGAAGTGCGCTTCCTGACTTTGGATTGTAGACAACTGTAAGGTTCATGGGTGAATCCCCGATACAAAAAGAGCAAAAATCCCTACAGCTCCAACAATCCAGCCGCCTATGACATCACTCGGATAATGCGCGCCAAGGTAGACGCGGGAAATTCCTATGAAAAAGCATACAGCGAGCGTTGCTGTAGTGACGACGAGTGCTATGGCCGGAAAGTAAACTATGACTGCATACGCTGCAATACCAAAGCTTGCAAGCGAACCGGCAGCGTGGCCGCTAGGAAAACTAAAGGTTTGTATAAGCATACTACGAACGTAGTCATTGTCTGGACGGGCTCTGCGTAAAAATATCTTGAGTAAACTACAGATTCCAAATGTAACGATAGATATACATCCAGCTGCGATAATCCAACTGTTACTTCGGGCTAATCCAAAGCCAATCATTCCTGCCGACAATCCGACCGTAATCGGTGGTTGACCAAGAAGTGTCATGAAAAGCATGAATGGCCGTACCCAGTCAGGGAGACGGAGTATTTCATGAATGATAACACGGTCAAAATAGTGGAGTCCGCGCCGTGTGGTGAATAGAATAGTTCTCATTCTGATATTAGTATAGCGTATTTGATACAGAGACAATGCGTATTTACTTTTCAGCCAAAATATGCTAAAATATAATTATGTTCACTGCACAGCTATTTTGTGTGGTCGAACCTTGACAATTACATACAGAAACCCACCACAACCTGAGGAGACTCATGAAGCGTCAGTTCATTGCGACATCGATCATCGGTGTTGTTGTGTCAGTAATGGCACTGTCCGGTTGCAGCAACGACAAGCCACAAGACGAGTTCGCTAACTCGACGACCTGCTTCACGCAGCTCGCCGATCAGGACCGTGCGTCAATGAATGAGTACATCGCCAGCAATGGTGATGAAGTTCAGTCGGCCATGAGCTACAGTGACTCGATCAGCAAGCCGCGACCCGGCTACTCGATCAAGCCACTTCCGTCGACCAAGCCGGACGCCATGGCATCCGCCCGAATCGACACCAACGGTAAGCCTGTCATCAACAAGACGGCGGATCGTGGAGCGACGCAGACCCTGGCAGATGCCAAGGTCATCACTCCACCGTCGTCGCGACGAGTTGCTCCAGTGCAGAATGTACCGTTGCCACCCAAGCCGTCAGTGACGCCGGCGCCTGCAGTAACATCGCAGGCTCCGAAAACGACGACACAGGCGCCTGCTCCGAAGCCTTCCACGGCATCGAAGCCTGCTCCGACCCAGTCAAAGCCCAAGCCGCAGACTCAGCCGCCAGCACCCAAGCCGAAGCCTGCGCCTGCAAAGCCCAAGCCCGCCCCGTCGAAACCTCACCGCTAGACTGTCGCACTGGAAGCTGGCTGATTCGTCAGCTTCCAGTGCGCACAACCTGTATGTAATTGTCACTTAACCTAGGTACTCATTATGTTTAAACGAAATCGAAATCATGCTCATTCACAATCTTCTTCATACGAAGCGGCACAATTTAGTGCTATCGATCCAAAAACTGAAGCCGTCTCTCGGCTTGTCGAATTTCGACGCCAGCTCCTTCTTGATCAGATCCATCCATGGGCAGTGGAAGATCGGGTCCAGGCGCAGATGGCGTGTTTTGCGATTGCGTATACAAGTGATCGGACTGCAGAAATCATGGCACCAGTTGCGGCGACTCTGAATGAGCAGGGTGGTGTAGAGCAGGCGCTTAGGGCACTTCCTGTACAGGTTGTTGATTTTGCCGCCAACCTTTCCCAACGCGCACATAGTCATCTTAGCTACGCCGACACGCTACAGGGTGATGTAGCGGTTGATTTTACTGATGAAAATACCCGCGAGCATTTTAAGATGTACAACAATCTCCCTGATTTCCCTGAATATCCTTATGGTCACGAGCGTGATGCTCCTTATGGCCGGTCGATTTCAAACGGTACGGTGGAACCTGTATTTATACAGGGAATTATAGAAGCAGGAAAAGAGATTCAAGCGACAAGCTATATGCTTGCAGGTGATCTCTCGCAGTTTCCACAAGAGCAGCCAGAACTCTACCGTTCAGTCGATCTTCTGACATGGCTACGAAGAGACTTCATAGGCGCAGCGGTCGAAAGTAGTGAGCGTGCCGCTCTGATTCTCGGTGACGGTAATCGACTTAGTTCAGAAATGATAAGCGATGCATACGAGCAAGCCTACACGGGATACGTCAATGGTGCACTCGGGTATGTTGCGCTTCATTGCCCTGCAGTACTAGGTGAGGACTATGTTCTTGATCGCACAACAGACATCTAGAAAAACGACAGTGTATCTGCTATAATAAGTATTAAGCGCTATTTTTTATGTCCCAAAATAGCAGATAAATATAAGTAATATCTGAAAGAAGAGATCGCCCTATGGCCCAAAAAATCGTCCCCCTAAAGGACTTTCGTAATATCGGTATTATCGCGCACATCGATGCCGGTAAAACTACGACGACAGAAGGTATTTTGTACCGAACTGGAATCAATCACAAAATCGGTGAAGTCCGCGGTGATAACGGCGACAGCGCAACGACCGACTGGATGGCGCAGGAAAAAGAGCGTGGAATCACGATTACTTCTGCTGCTGTGACATGTTTTTGGAAAGGGTGTAAGATCAATATTATCGATACGCCAGGCCACCTCGACTTTACAGCTGAAGTCGAGCGTTCACTCCGTGTTCTTGACGGTGCTGTTGTTGTGTTCGACGGTAAGATGGGTGTTGAAGCTCAGACTGAAACTGTATGGCGCCAGGCGAATAAGTACGGTGTGCCACGTATCTGCTTTGTGAACAAGATCAACCAGATTGGTGGAGACTTCTACAAATCACTTGGG
>JACQGD010000068.1 GCA_016199685.1 Candidatus Saccharimonadota bacterium | reverse complement strand
GTTACTAGAGCTACTTGCCCACGTACCACCAACTCACTGGCAAGCCGAGCTCGATCCCGTAAGCCTTCTCTAAAACACCATCCATAGAAACAAGAACCGTCATCTGTTATACTTGTACCAATCCATGAAAAAAGAAGACATTATAAAACTACCGAACGACCACTTACGACAAAAGTCGAATAAAGTACATGTCGTCACAAGCGAAACAGCGCATCTTATTGAAGCTATGACGAGTGCAGCACTCGATTGGGAAGATAGCCGCCCACATGAAATCAGTGCAGCGCTTGCCGCTGTGCAGATTGATCGTCTCGACCGAGTAATTATCGTTCGAAGTGACTTTGACGATAAAAATTCTCGTGATTTCACGACATTCATCAATCCAGAAATCGTAAAGTATGAAGGTGAAAAAATCGCTGATTACGAAGGATGTCTCAGTGTTGGTGGAATTTATGGAAAAGTTTCAAGATACAGCAAGATTCGCGTTAAAGCACTGACGCCCGAAGGCCAAGAGATACGATTTAAAGCAGAGGGGTTTCTCGCCCGCGTTATACAACACGAGATAGATCATACAAACGGCATTGTGTTTATTGACCACATCCAAGATGAAACAGACGCATTTTACACCCTCGATGAGAAAGGCGAGCTACAACCACTCGATTATGACAAAGACATCAAATCAAATAGTATTCTTTGGGACTGAGGATTTCAGCCTCGGCGCGCTCGAAGCGCTCATTAGTGCTGGCTATTCTATTGCCGCCGTCGTAACGAAGCCAGACATGCCAAAAGGTCGTGGACAGAATGTTGTCGCTCCACCTGTAAAAATACTTGCAACAGCGCACAACATCCCCGTATGGCAACCTGTACGGCTGAGTGAGATGATCGAGCCGCTCACTAGCCTTCAGAATCCAGTAGGAGTACTTGTGAGCTACGGCAAGATCATCCCACAGCGAATCATAGATTTATTTTCGCCAGGTATCATAAACGTACACCCGTCTCTCCTTCCAAAATACCGTGGCCCCTCGCCTATCGAAACCGCCATCCTTAAGGGCGATACACATACAGGAGTAAGTATTATGCAGCTCTCTGCTGCCATGGATGCCGGACCTATCTACACACAGCTCGCCGTCACGACAAATGGAAATGAGTCATCAGAAGAACTCTATGAACAGCTCGGTAAAATTGGATCTCAGTTGCTGATCGAATCACTTCCTGAAATCGTAAGCGGAGAACTCAAGCCTACCGAGCAAGACCACGCCAACGCAACATACTGCCAGCTCATTCAAAAAAGCGATGGTATTATCGACTGGAATAAGACCGGAGCCAGTATCGAACGGCAAATTCGCGCATATCATCAGTGGCCTCAATCCAGAGCAATGATTGGACCACTCGAGGTGATCATCACTGACGCGCAGACATATCTAACGGCTAAAAAAGCACCCGGTACTGTCGATATAACAGAAAACGAATTATTCATCTACGCGAGCGATATCGCGCTTCGTATAAAAACGCTGAAGCCCCTTGGCAAAAAAGAAATGCCAGTACAGGCATTTCTCTCAGGGTATCGTTCACAGATTACAAACTAAGCAGCTTGCTGT
>JACQGD010000064.1:962-5491 GCA_016199685.1 Candidatus Saccharimonadota bacterium | reverse complement strand
GGGATCATTTGTCTCGGCAGGAAGCGTTCGGTCAGGATCTACCACCTCTACGACAACGATAACGTTGACAACGGCATCGGTGGAGTACCAGCTTTGCAATGCGGTGAGCGCGGCGTACACGATCACACTGCCAGCAACGACGACTGCAGGCTACCGATTTACGATCAAAAAAGTCGATTCCTCGGCAAACGCAGTCACTATTGCAGGTACTGTTGATGGTGCAACGAACTACGTTCTCTCAGCTCAGTACAAATACGTGACACTTATCAGTACGACGACGTCAGGATCGTGGCTCATAGTCGGCGGAAACTAACCTCAAATTGTTAGAGCGCAGTTTGCTATGATAGATGTATGCAAGAATACATCGAGATCCAGGGCGCACGTGAGAACAACCTGAAAAATGTGAGTCTGCGGATTCCGAAGCGCCAGATTACGATTTTTACAGGAGTATCAGGCTCAGGGAAGTCTTCGATTGTCTTTGATACGGTTGCAGCTGAAGCGCAGCGACTCCTTAATGAAACATTTAGTGCATTTATTCGTGGGTTTTTACCGAAAGTGTCGCAGCCTGACGCCGATGCAATCCGAAACCTCAACATGGCAGTGATTGTTGACCAAAAACGACTGGGCGGCGGATCGAGCTCGACCGTCGGAACGGCGACGGACATCGCACCGATTTTGCGAACGCTCTTTGCAAAAGGTGGCCAGCCGAATCTTGGCCACGGCTATATGTTCTCGTTCAATAATTCGGCAGGTATGTGTCAGACATGTGACGGGTTAGGGCAGATGGTTGCCCTGAATCTCGATAAGGCGTACGACTACGATAAATCTCTTAACAATGGAGCGATTCAACTTCCAGACTACAAAGTGGGTGGCTGGGGATGGAAGGTTGTCATTAAATCGGGGTTGTTTGATACTGACAAAAAGCTCAGTGATTTTACTGAAAAAGAAATGCATGATCTTAATTATGCAGCGCCGTTTAAGGTAGATGTTGGTGGTGGTTTGAATATTAAATTCACCGGCATCATTGATGAGTTTTCTCGCAAGTATATAAAACGCGATTTGAAATCACTATCGGAGCGAACACAAAAAACGATCGAGCCATTTATTACAAATGGTCCATGTGAATCCTGTCACGGTTCACGACTTTCACAGCAAGCGCTTGCGAGTAAAATGAGCGGCCACAATATCGCAGAACTATCGTCGATGCAGATCGATGAGTTGATTGAGGCGATAGGCGATATTAACGAACCATCTGTAGAGCCAGTTATAGATATGCTCAAAATTCGCCTGCAACACCTTGTCGATATTGGCCTTGAGTACCTCAGCCTCGACCGTGTTACCGATACGCTATCTGGCGGTGAGTCGCAGCGTGTGAAGCTTGTGAAATACCTCAACGGCACACTCAACGATGTCATGTATATTTTCGACGAACCGAGCGTGGGACTGCATCCACGGGACGTACATCGGCTCAATGATCTGCTTAAACAACTACGTGATAATGGAAATACCGTGATTGTTGTTGAACACGATCCTGACGTCATCAAGGTTGCTGATTATATTGTCGATGTCGGTCCGCAAGCTGGTTCTGGCGGTGGAAACATTGTGTTTGAAGGGAGCTACAGTGAACTTCTCAAGGCCGATACACTGACGGGTCGGTTCCTTTCGCAGACGCTTCCTATTAAAGCTGCACCGCGTAAGCCAACGGGTGTATTACCGATCAGTCATGCAAAACTGCCAAGGAACAGGCTATGTCACAACAGACCTCGCATTTCTTGATGAGCAAAAACAAATTTGCGAAATATGCGAGGGAAAGCGATTCAAGGAAGAGGTGCTCACCTATAAACTCAATGGCAAAAATATCACCGATGTACTTGCTATGACGATTGCCGAATCGCTCGAATTTTTCGAAGACAAAGAAATCAGCAAAAAACTTCAGGCGATGAATGACGTTGGCCTCAGTTACCTAACGTTAGGGCAACCACTCAGTACACTTTCGGGTGGAGAATGTCAGCGTATCAAACTCGCCGGTGAGCTTCACAAAAAGGGAAGTATCTATGTAATGGATGAGCCGACAACAGGACTTCATACGTCTGATATTCAAAATCTTCTTGATATTATGAATCGACTGGTCGACACGGGTAATACTGTCGTTGTTATTGAGCATAATCTCGATGTGATTCGCCAAGCTGATTGGATTATTGATGTCGGCCCAGAAGGCGGTAAGAGAGGCGGGCAAATACTTTACGAGGGAACACCAGCTAATCTCAAAAACTCAAAAGAGTCCCTGACAGCACAGTATATATAGTCATGGAAACACTTTTTGATATTCCCATTTTCTCGTTCAAAGATAGTGAAGCATGGGAAGTGTGGTTGGCACAGAATTATGCAGACGAGACGGGTGTTTGGCTCAAGATTGCCAAGAAAGACTCCGGTGTCACGTCGATCACCTACGCTGAAGCGCTCGATGTGTGCCTTTGCTATGGGTGGATCGATGGGCAACGGCGTTCGTATGATGGGACACATTTTCTACAAAAGTATACACCGCGACGCAAGAAAAGTTTGTGGTCAAAAGTGAATATCGGTAAAGTCGAAGTACTCGAAGCCGCCGGTCGTATGAAAAAACCCGGCCAAAAAGTGATAGATGAAGCGAAGGCGGATGGTCGATGGGAAAGAGCGTACGAGTCACAGGCAAATGCCACTGTGCCGCCAGACCTTGAGAGTGCTTTTGCACTAAGTCCAGGGCTAAAAGAATACTTCGAATCTCTCAGCAGTGTTGATCGGTATCATATCTTGTTTCAGCTCATGACTGCATCGACTCTGAAGCTTCGAGAGACACGACTGAAAAAGCTACTCAATGATCTCGAGTCAAAACGGTAAGAACTGCTATAAGAATCGAACGAGTAAAGTGATATATTTACTTTCACAGGCCGCACGCATGTTCACGCTGCTTTAGGTACGCTTTCATTAGAGCATGCTGAGGATTTCATCGCAGTCGCGCTAAGTTTCGTACTAGATAACTTGGTTATGTTTTATATCGGACCCTGTATCTGGTATAACTAGTCTATCTGAGCAACTCCGCTCAATCGCTGTATCTTACACGGCGCAGGCGTGAGAAGGCGGCGTACCTATGAGAAGAGGAACTATGACAACGCATGATTCGCAGTCGGCTCTCGACGAAATCCGCAAACTGCATGTTCACACTGAGCGCGAGGCCAAGAATTGGGTCAGTTTCAGCGCACAAGAGATTTCAGGTATGTTATTTCCGGTCTTTCTTGACTCGTATCGAGGAAAGATAGACGAACAAGGACAATGGGCTGACTCGCTCATGGAAATGCTCGAGGAGCGGCATAATACCAAGTACCGTACTCCGGGTTACGTGAATCTGTCCCAGCAGCTCAAGCAAGGTCTTGCCGTGATCGGTCAAGACGTGCCAGATATTCTGGAGCGACTCGGGAGAGAGACGGCAGCGCGATTCACGCTGCTATTCGCTGAGCAATATCCTGATGCGAAAGAATCGTTCGGTGCGCGACACGAGTCAAAACATCCGTGCGAGTCGCAGTGCAACGATCTGCGCTGCAACGACGTGGTTCTCTTCAACAAGACGAAGAAGAAGACAGCCTCCTGAGGCTATTCATTCTTGTAACCCCCGCACTCCGATCGCAGTAAATACCCCGCTGCTCGAAGCAGAGTGGCGGGGTATTTTTTATGCTATACTAAATATAGTAATTTCAAACAACCGGAGGTGATATGAGTGAAGTAATCTATGGCGTGACTGGCGCAACGGGACATCTAGGGCAATTGGCAGTTGACGAGCTACTAAAGACGGTCGACCCATCGCGAATTGTTGTGATCGTGCGCAATGAGGCAAAAGCCGATAGTTTGAAGGCAAAAGGTGTGGATGTACGAATCGCTTCATATCAAGATATTACCGCGCTCACTACAGCACTTGAAGGTATCGATAAACTCCTCCTTATTTCAAGTAGTGATATGACGAGCAGTCGTTACGAGCAGCACAAGAACGTTATTGATGCAGCAAAGCAGCAAGACGTACAATATATAGCATATACGAGTATTCTCGCAGCAGACATGACGACCAATCCACTCGCACCAGATCATAAAGCGACAGAGGAATATTTGCGAGCAAGCGGACTTGAATACAGTTTACTCCGCCACGGCTGGTACCATGAAAATTATACTGATACGATCAAAAATGCTGACGCATCAGGAATTGTGCTAACGAGTGCTGGTGAGGGCAAGGTGAGTAGTGCGGCACGTGCTGAGTACGCCGCCGCGGATATAACAGTTTTGACTCATGATTCGCCAAAACAAACCTATGAACTTGCTGGTGATAGCGCGTGGAATTTTGCAGAACTCGCGGCGGTTGCCTCGGAGATTCTTGGCAAAGAAGTGCTCCTTCGCAGTGTGAGTCACGACGAACATGTTACACAGCTGCTCGCAGCTGGTCTCGATGAGGGAGCGGCACAGTTCGTTGCGAGTATCGACACAAGTATCGCAGCTGGTGGGCTTGA